>CANRJW010000010.1 GCA_947631035.1 uncultured Bacilli bacterium | reverse complement strand
TTTTTACAAATACTTTATATGAATTTCTCCTGTTGCAATATCTGAATAAGTAAAACTTCTTTCTATTCCATCTTCATTTATAGTAAAAATACTAGGATAAACATTAGAAATATAACCACATATTTTATAATTTTTATTTCGCATGCCATATACAGAAACCTCAACTTTAGCATTTAAGTGTTTTTTCACTTCATCTTTTATACTATCTAGATTCATAATTCCCCCTTATCTTGGATAGCCGACATACATAAGCCCATTACATAGAATGCCACCCATTCCATCTTTTCCATACTTTGTTTTCTCAAGTAAAGAAATCAAATCAATTTCTTTGTTTCTCTCTGTTAAAGAAATTGTCGTTGCAATAATAGCAGGATCTAAGCAATGAATATTAATTCGTTTTGGACTAGAAGCAAAATTAGCCCCAGCTTTAATTAATTCTTCATAATTACTTTGACAAGCTCCTGCTATAATAACCAATTTTTCATGACTTTTCTCATATCGACGACATTCTTTAACCGCTTTTATAAAATTCTCCGTATTCTTATAATTGTGAATATCATCGATTCTCCCCTTCTTTTTATAATATGCATCATGCCCAGTAATAATGACTATATCTGGTTTATACTCCTCTAGTAAATTACGGATTTTAGAAGGAATTTCAACTTCATTCATTTTTTTACCAATAGCAAAAATATTATGTTTTTTATAATATTCTAAACAACGTTGTAAATATTCACTATCTCCATCTAGGTGTAATATTTTACCAGGTAAATAAAAAAATTCACTTCTATCTAATCCATCACAATCCTCTTCTTGCTCTTCATCATCCGTTGAAAGACGTTCTTGGTCTTCTTTCGTTGCAATCGTTAAATCCTCCATTTTACTATCTGCATAAAGTCTTACATCGATTCCTTTTAAATAGAACGTATCTCCTTTAACATTCATAACTTTAAACAAAGTATCATGTTGATAACTTTTTCTAGTCACAATGTCTCCTTTTTTAATAGGCATATATCTTCACCACTATATTATATGCCAAATAAAAAGGATGTTACTTCATCCTATAAAGATTAGCTAATTTTATAAAATCTTCTTTCTTGATTTCCTCCGCACGAACATTTTCTTTATAGCCCAATTGATTTAAAATGGAAAAAATCTTATTAAAATCATAATGTTTCATATTATTTTTTAAGGTTTTTCTTTTATTTTGAAAAGCATCTTTAATAAATTGCAAATAAAACTTTTTATCCAAAATTTCTTTTTTTTCATTTCTGACCAATTCTATTACAACACTATCTACTTTAGGAACAGGTTCGAAAGATTTCTTACCTACTTCAAATAAGATAGAAGCATCATACTTCATATTCACATACAAAGTAAAAGCATTATAATCTTTATGATTTTCTTCTGCACATAAACGCATGCCAAATTCTTTTTGAACCAACAAAACAATTTTTTGTATAGGAATTTCCAATTCCATTAACTTAGTAAGAATAGGAGACGTAATATAATAAGGAATATTTGCTACCACATACAAATTTTTATAGGGAATATCTTTTATATTCATAGCAATATCCTGTTGTAAAAAGTCACCATAAAGAATATGACATTTCTCGTTTTCAAAGCGATTTAGATAAGGTTTCATTCGCTCATCAATTTCATAACAAAGTAAATAAGAATTCTTTTTGATAAGTTCACTTGTTAAAGCTCCCATTCCAGGTCCAATTTCCAAAATCAAATCGTCTGGCCGAACCAAAACACTATCAGCTATTCTTCTTAAAATTTCTGTATCTTTTAAAAAATTTTGTCCATACTTTTTTTGCGCTTTAATAGATTCCATCAAATCACCAACTTAAAAAATGGCTTATTGCCATCCATTTCTTAAAACGTCATACGAAACAACAGAGCGTCCGACATACGCAGCATAAGTGGCATCAGACGTTAATAAATCCAAATCATTTCCAAGAACACCACGATCAAGAACAATAGCAAGAATAGGATCTTTTGATAATTTCGTATTATTTAAACGCACAATAGACCCACAAGATAAATTCTTACTAGAAGCAACAATTTTTACTTCTCCATAAGAAATATCTTGATACGTTTCGGTTCCATCCAATACGTTATATCTTGGTAAACAAGCAAGCTTTCCACTACATAGTGGACAAGTAGGTAGATAACTGGTTAAATCCCCTGTTAGTGTACTTTTTGCTCCATACAAATCATTTTTAATATCTTCTTGTAACTTCAAAGCCATCGTTGCTAAATCAATTGATTTATTATAATTATCATTTAAAACTTTCGTTTGTTTCATATTATTACTAGATTCAACAAAGATTACTAATAATACAAGTAAAGTAACTTGAAAAACTTTTTTGAATGATTGAAAAAACTGTGGCATTTTTTACTTCACCTCGCATTATATTCCTCAATTTCATTTTATCAAAGATAACCTTAAATGTCAAAAATTCGCTTTATATTTTCATTGGTAATGTTTGCTAATTCGTCTAAAGAAATTTCCTTCACTTCCCCAACAAATTTTGCAATAGTAAACACCTTACTTGGATCATTTTTTTCTCCTCGAAAAGGAACAGGTGTTAAATAAGGAGAATCCGTTTCCAATACAAGATTATGTACATCAATTTCTTTTATGACATCCTTTAAATGACAATTTTTGAAGGTAATAACACCATTAATGCCAAGCAAAAAGCCCATTTGAATATAAATTCTTGCTATTTCCAAAGACCCACTAAAAGAATGAATAACACCTTTTACAGGATACTTTTTTAATAAAGCAATCGTATCTTCAGTTGCTTCCCTTGAATGCACAACAACAGGAATTTTGTATTTTTCCGCAAGGGAAAGTTGTTTTTCAAAGAGAATTAATTGCTCTTCCCTTGTTTCCTTTCCATAATGATAATCTAAACCAATTTCTCCAATTGCCACAATTTTTTCGTTTTTCAAATTTTCCTCGATAAACGCTAAATCTTCTTCAGTATAATTTAAAACATCTTCGGGATGGATTCCAATTGCCCCATAAACATTGGAAAACTTAATGGTTTCCAAAACTTCTTCATTACTTTTTCGATCACATCCAGCATTAATAAATCGATTTACGAAATGTTCCTGAGCATTTTTTAAAATCCCATCAATATCTTCATAATATTCTTTAAACAAATGACAATGGGTATCACAAAACATATAAATTGACCTCCTTTATTTTTATCAACAAAATAATCATACAAAATTTTAAAAAGGGATTCAATAAAAGCATTTTATATGAAAAGATTACCTAACAAATTTTTAAAGGATTCTCTAACTTGATAGTTTTTTAACTTTTATGATACAATGACCTTGTAAACAGAAGTACATATTATGTCTCTTTTTATTTTTCAATATAGAAAGGTGTGAAAGTATGAAAAAGATGTTAAAAAATAAAAAGTTACTCGCTATTATTGGTGGTGTCATAATCGTTATAGCAATTGGAATTACATGCATCGTCTTAAATATGAATAAAAAAGAAACAACTCCAAATTACCAAGAAGAAACCCATAGCATGTATGTGAAAATTAATCCTTTTGTAAAACTTACTTTTAAAGAAGAATACTACTTATGCCAAGATAAAAACAACAATGAAAAAGTATGTGGAGAACAAACGAATAAAGTCATCGGATATGAGTTAATAAACGATGATGCAAAAACTTTTTATAAAGATTTAGATTTTGTAGATAAAGATTTATATCAAGTTTTACTAGAATTGTGCGAAACAGCCCGAGACAATAATGTAGGTTTTGAAAATCTCGAAATAACTACTGATAGTAATACTGTAACGAATGAAAATATTCTAGATTACCTAAAAGAAAATTCCAAATATGAAGTAAACTATTCTGTATATGTTAATTTTAAAGAATATATGAATGAGGAAGAAATTTTAAAAGAGGAAAATACCCAAAACGAAAAATTTTTGGTATCGTTTGATAGCGATGGTGGAAGTAAAATAGAAAGTCAAGTTATAAATAAAAGTGATAAAGTAGCCAAACCTACGAATCCAACCAAGGACGGGTATAAATTTGTTGAATGGCAATTAAATGGAAAAAAATTCAATTTTAATACGAAAATAACAGAGGATATCACTTTAAAAGCAAAATGGGAGGCTATTGAAGAAAAAGAAAATTCTAAAGAGAATTCAAAAGAGAATTCAAAGGATACTCAAGAAACAAAACCAAGCGATAACTCAGATAACAATCCAAATTCAAATAGTGAAACAGATAAAAAAGAGGACAAGGATTCAAATGCTAACCTTACATCGACACTTTCAAAAATTAACTTAAACGACAACATAATGATACAAGTTGCTGGATATGGAACCATGTGTGGTTGGAAATGTTTTTCAACAAACTTAGAAGAACTTTTTCCGGATGATGTAGATAATAATAATTTATTCCTTGAAGATAAGGATACAATTGAAGATTTTAATAACAAAGAAAACCAAATAGAATATGATGAAAATAGTGAAAAAACCGCTGAAGAAAAACTAAAAGAAATTTCTAAAAAGAAATTACCCGGCATTAGCAACTTTACTTATAGTTTTTCAGAACACAAATTTGAATATCATTATAACTATCTTGTTCTTTATTATGAAGGAAAAAATCCTTTCCAAGAATTAGAAGATGGATTAAAGAAACAACTTAACCAAATGGATAAACAAATAGAAAACATTTTCAAAAACTCTTATCATATTTCTGGAGCTTGTGGAGAAGGACCAGAAGAACCAACTTTATTAACCGAAAAACTATGTCAAGAATACAATTTAACTTGTGATAGATGGTAAACCTAAAAAAATCCTATTGTTTTAAAAAGACAATGGGATTTTTTATTTCTTTTAAGCGCTGATTTTAATTACAGTTTTTTTAGAAACCCTACTTTTATTTTGTTGCATCAATTCTTTGAAATAAAATTTCTGGTTGATTTAAATCATAAGTTGTTGACTCTTGAAAAGCCATAGATTCATTATCCGTATGAAGTTGTATTAAAATACATTTACTTGTCTCCGGTAAGAAAGGAAATAAGAATACAGCACAAACGCGAATAGACTCTAGTAAGTTATACAAAACGGTTTCCAAACGATTCTTTTTCTCTTCCTCTTTAGCAAGAACCCAAGGTGTAGTTTCATCGATATATTTATTACTTCTTCTTAAAACTTCAAAAATTTCATCAATGGCTGCTCCAATTTCTAAACGATTCATCTTTTCTTCAACCTTTTCTTCTAAACGAGAAACCATTGCTAATAACTCTTGATCCACATCTTCTGTAACTTTCTTATTTTCAATGTGACCTTCAAAATATTTTTGTCCCATGGAAATGGTACGATTTACTAAATTTCCTAAAATATTCACTAAATCCCCATTAATTCGTTCGATTAACAAATCCCTTGTAAACACGCCATCACTGGAAAAAGGAATTTCATGTAACATGTAATAACGAACAGCATCAACACCAAATTCGTTCACCAAATCATCGGCATAGATGACATTTCCCTTACTCTTACTCATTTTGCCATCGCTCATAATAAGCCAAGGATGGCCAAAAACTTGTTTTGGTAAAGGCAAATCTAGACTCATTAGAAAACATGGCCAATAAAGTGTATGAAAACGAATAATATCTTTTCCAATCAAATGCAAATCCGCTGGCCAAAGTTTATGAAACTCTTCACTGCTTCCATCTGGATCATACCCAATATTCGTAATATAATTCGTTAGAGCATCCAACCAAACATAAACAATGTGTTTGCTATCAAAATCAACCGGTATTCCCCAATCAAAAGAAGTTCTAGAAACACATAAATCTTGTAAACCAGGTTTTAAGAAGTTATTAATCATTTCATTTTTTCGAGATTCTGGTTCAATAAAATGGGGATGACTTTCAATGTACTCCATTAACTTATCTTGATATTTACTTAATCGGAAGAAGTACGCTTCCTCTTTCTTTAATTCCACTTCTCGTCCACAATCTGGACACTTTCCATCTACAAGTTGAGATTCTGTCCAAAAAGATTCACAAGGAGTACAATAAAGACCTTGATATTCACCAAGATAAATATCGCCCTTATCATACATTTTCTTAAAGATTTTTTGGACAACTTTCTCATGTTGCACGTCTGTTGTTCTCACAAATCGATCATAACTTGTATTCATAATATCCCAGATATTCTTAATAACGCCAGAGACATTATCTACAAACTCTTTTGGTGTTAAACCAGCTTCTTTGGCCTTTAATTCAATTTTTTCTCCATGTTCATCCGTACCAGTTTGAAAATAAACATCAAATCCTTTTAGCCTTTTATAACGAGCAATTGCATCCGCAAGGACAATTTCATACGTATTCCCAATATGAGGTTTTCCAGACGTATAAGCAATTGCTGTTGAAATGTAATATTTTTCTTTCATTTTCTTTCCTCCTAAAAAACAAAAAAATCATAAACTAAGGGCGAAAAACCGCGGTACCACCTTAATTCATGATTAAATCATGCTCTTTTCTTCGTAACGTGAAGTCTTCGATTTAACTCCAGAACCATGTTCATACTTTCTTTTGTATTTACTTTCACCAAACGTAAACTCTCTTCTCACAAACGAAAAGTATTACTCTTTCCTTCTTCATTAATTATCTGTATCGTAACATAAAGAATTTTTAAATTCAAGCAATATCGACTTTACTGACAATTAAATTTGACACAAATTTCAGTAAATGCTTATATTCCTCCAAAATAGGCTCACTCGCATATAAAATAAGCAATCCCAAACAATCTGTTGAAGAAATAATCGGTTGAATAAAAAAATACCCACTTAACTCTTCCTTTTTAAAAGTATATGTTTGTAACTCATTATTTAGAACACTTTCACGATTATGAATATAATTTAATAATTTCTTATCCAATTCTACATCCGAAAAAGCGAGAAATTGATTGGCATAAACCACTCTATCTCGATCTGTTACCAGTAAATTCAAATCATACACACTCGTAACCAATTCACAAATCGTATGAATCGTCTCACGATAATCCTTAATTTTGGAATATTTTTTTAAAATAACTTTATTATCCTCAACAAAAATTTCTAAATTTTCACCTTCACGAATCTTTAAATTACGACGAATTTCTTTTGGTAACACAATTCGACCTAATTCATCAATTCTTCGAATAACACCCGTTGACTTCAAAGTATCACAACTCCTCTACAAAATTAGTTTGGATAATTTAAGAGGAAATATGCGGTAAATTAGGCATCTTTTACATCATTTAAAATAAGTTCTAATAATGGTACGAATGAATACAAGAAATGTTTATCACCTCTTTTAAGTAGTAGTGAAATTTGAATTCTTTTATTCACATATTTAAAAGTAAAACTTGGATTAATATTATAGGCTTCAAAAAATAACTTATCCCCTTTAACCAAAGAAGAATACTTTTCAGGAATTTCTATTTCTACTAAACGTTCTGTTTGTTTAACACTACTAATCTCTAACTTTTTAGCCAGTTTCTCAAACCACTCTTCATACATATAGATTTCCATATCTTCAGTAATCTTACCAAAACGGTCTTCTAATATACCTTTAATACGATTTAATGAACTTTCATCTTCTACTTCGTTAATTAATTGGTGAATTTCAATTTTAACCTCTTCGTCACTAACATAAGCATCACTAATATGCGTACTTACATTAACAAGTGATTTAGCATCCAAATCTTCCTCTGGAATTTCTTCTCCATTTAATCTCTTGATTTCTTCTTCGACCATTTTTGTATATAAAGAAATTCCCACGGTATCAATAAATCCTGCTTGTTCACTGCCTAAAATATCTCCAGCTCCACGTAAAGACAAATCACGCATGGCAATACGATATCCACTTCCAAGTTCGGTGAAATCCTTAATCGTTTGTAAACGTTTCACTGCAATATCATTTAAAACCTTTTTATTGTCATACAAAAGATAAGCATAAGCAATTTTATCACTTCTACCAACACGTCCTCGAATTTGATAAAGCTGACTTAACCCAAAATGATCTGCATCATAAATAATTAAAGTGTTGGCATTGGGAATATCAATTCCTGTTTCAATAATCGTTGTACAAACCAAAATATCAAATTCATGTGCAACAAATGATTCCATAATCGTATCCAGTTCTTGTTTCGTCATTTGTCCATGAGCAAAACAGATTCTGGCTTCCGGAACCAATCGATTCAGTTTGTTAGAAAATTCTTCAATCGAAGCCACTTTATTGTATAAAATAAACGTTTGACCATTTCTAGCTAGTTCTTTATAAATGGCATCTTTAACAATTAAATCATTTTCTGCAATCACATAAGTTTGCACCGGATAGCGATTCACTGGTGCCGTATCAATGATTGACAAATCTCTTAAACCACTCATGGCCATCTTCATAGTCCTAGGAATCGGGGTAGCCGATAACGTAAGAACATTAACATCATTTCGAAATTCTTTAATTCTTTCTTTATGAGTAACTCCAAAACGTTGCTCTTCATCCACAACAAGTAAACCTAAATCTTTGCAAACCACATCATTACTTAACAAACGATGGGTACCAAAAACAATATCAATCTTCCCATTTTTTAAATCTTCTAAAATTCGTTTGACCTCTTTTGAAGAAGTAAAGCGATTTAATAATGCCATCTCAATAGGATAAGAAGAAAAACGTTGCAAAGCAGAAGTATATTGTTGCTTGGATAAGATGGTGGTAGGACATAGATATAAAACTTGTTTATTATTTAAAATAGTCTTAAACATAGCTCGAAAAGCCACTTCCGTTTTCCCAAAACCAACATCCCCGCAAAGTAAACGATCCATTGGTACAGGACTTCTTAAATCGTTTTGCACATCATTTATGGCCTTTAATTGATCCTTTGTTTCTTCATATGGAAATTCCATCGCAAATAAATCTTCCATAGGATAATCTAAGTATGCAACACCCTTCGTTTGATGACGAATGGCATACAAATGCATAAGTTCTTCAGAAATATCCTTGATTTTCTTTTGAACTTGACGTTTTTTTAGTTCCCATGCAGTACTATTTAACTTATTAATTTTAGGTTTTGCCCCATCTTTATCCGTATACTTAAAAATAGTGGATATTTTTTCAACGGGAATATAAACTTTATCATTACCCAAATAATTAATTTGAATATAATCTTTTTCTAACGTCCCCTGTTTTAAAGTCACAACACCATTGTAAATGCCAATACCATGACTTCTATGAACTACATAGTCCCCTAAATTCAAATTATCTAAAGCATTTACTTTTTTCCCCATTTTTAAAGTATTTTTATATTTAATCGCCGAATTATTCACCTGTTCTATATCAAATTCAGAAATAACAACATAATGATTGAGCATAAAACCATGGTTTATTTTTTTAGCTACTATATTAATTTCATTTTCTATAATAGAAGCATTTTCCTTTAAAATATGAGCACTGGGAAATAATTCTTTCATTTGTTTAATTTGATTTTCTCTTGATAAATAAAAGAGTACCGTTTTCTTTTGAAACAACCAGCCATTTACTTTTTCTTCTAAAAGACTAAAATTAGAGCGAAAATTTTCTATTTCCAAGGACTGAAATTTAACAACAGGATAACCGTTTGTACTCTTATTTTCCAAATTATCAATAAAAATTTGCCTAGTAATCTTGAAATCTTCTAACTTGTACATATACTCTGTTTCTTGTGAAACATGATTACTTTCTTTATACTCCAGTATATCTTCACATAATTTTTTATAAGCAACTTCAATTTGTTGATAATCGCAAAAACAGACCAAAGGATTGTCCAAAGAATCAAGTAAAGAATTATGTTCGTCTTTTATAATCTCATCATATGGATAAACGGTAATTTCCTTCAAAGTTTCTAAAGAAAGTTGAGTATCTTCGTCAAAAGAACGAATAGAATCAATCGTATCTCCAAAAAACTCAATACGTACCGGATGCTCTAAAAATGTAGAAAAAATATCCAAAATAAAACCACGTACAGCATAAGTTCCTGTAGAACTTACCAAAGAATCTTTCGTATAACCATATTGTTCTAATTGTGTAATAATATCTTCTCTTGTTTTTTCCTCTCCCACTTTTAATTGCAATTCTTGATGTCTTTGATTTTCTTTAGAAGGCAAAAACTTTAAATAACCCATTAAATTAGTAATCACAATATATTTTTTCTCTTGAATCTTATTTAATGTTTCCAAACGTTTAATTTTTAAATCTGGAGAAATTGCTAAAGCAACTGTTGACAAAAAATCATCCATAGGAAAAAGAAGCACATCGTCCGTATATGTACTTAAAAGAGAATAAAGTTGATTACTTTCATATAAAGAATTTGTAACGACCAATAAATGTTCTTTTTGCTTTTGGTTTTGAAAAATAGTAAATAAATATAAAGCATTTAATTCTTTCGTTAAGCCACAAACTCTAATATTGTAATCAGTAGGAAATAACGCTTCTAACCATTTCATTAAACTCACCTATTTATGATATTTATTCATTGTAACTTCCATTCCACTCGTAATAAAAGAATCTAAAATCTCTTTGTACAAAGAAAAATCTTCTTTCAACTTTTCTAATTCCATTTTAGAAAACTTTCCCAACACATAATCTATAGTATCCTTACTTTTATCATGAGATATACCTATTTTTAAACGATTAAAAGAATCGGTATTTAAAGAAGCAATAATAGACTTTATACCATTATGGCCTCCTGAAGAACTATTCTTTTTTAATTTATAACGTCCAAAATCAATATCCAAATCATCTTGAATAACCAATATATCCTCCGGTTTTATATCATAATACTTTACTGCCTTTAAAACTGACATTCCTGAATTATTCATAAAAGTTAATGGTTTCAAAAACAGCACTTTTTCACCATTGATTGTCAGTAATTGTATGAGCCCATCAAACTTTTTTTGCCAATTGTCATTATTTAGATAAGAATCTACCATTATAAAGCCGACATTATGTCTCGTAAAGGCATATTCATTCCCCGGATTTCCTAAACCAACAATTAATTTCATATTCCTCACCCTCTAAAACAATTTTTATAACTTTTTCGATTTTCAACAAACAAAGGTGGATTAACTTTTAAAGCATTGCGAGCATTCTTAATGCATTTCAACAAAACTATAGTAGCACAACCCTTTTCTTTTGTGTAAACAAATTGCAGTTCTTTTACAATGATTTTATATTTTTCACAATAATAAAAAATCTCTTCAAGCCTTTGAGGTAAGTGCACTAAATAAAAAGTCCCCTTATCTTTTAACATCTGTTTTACGATTTGAAAAAGACTTTCTAAATCCAAAAAAAGTTCATGACGAGCAATGGCTTTCTCTTCATTTTCGTTAATTAAAGAACTTTCTTGATATTTAAAATAAGGCGGATTGGCAACAATAACATCAAAATTATTTCCCGGGAAATATTTTTTAGCATTTTTAACATCATCATGAATCATTTTTATTTGATTTTCCTTACGATTTAATTGAATACTCTCTTGAGCCAATTGATAAATAGAATCTTGAATTTCAAAGCCAATCATTTCGTTTGGAAAATAATAAGATAAAATTAAAGGCACACTAGCATTACCAGAGCATAAATCTAAAACTTTGTCTTTTTTATTAAGAGTCACATACTCTGCAAGTAAAATAGAATCAATTGAAAATTTGAATACATCCTCATCTTGAACAATCTTATAATTTTCATAATCGTATAAATCATTTATGACTTTCATTTTTTAAATCCACTTCTTTGATTTCATTTCCACAGTCCAATTTTACTTTTCGGTTTAAAATATCCACAGAAATGACTTTTCCACGAGTATCTTCCATCGTAATAGTATCTCCAACAGAAGGCAATCCTTTTTGAGCCTCTAAATAATTCTCATCTTCATAAGCTAAACAACATAACAATCTACCACAACACCCATTAATTTTGGAAGGTGTTAAAGCCAAATTTTGATTTTTTGCCATATTCATGGAAACAGATTCCAAAGATTTTAAAAAAGAAGCACAGCAAAGTTCTCTTCCACATTGCCCAATGCCACCTACACTACAAGCTTTATCTCTTGCTCCTATTTGATGTAATTCAATACGAGTACGATAAATACTTGCAAGTTTTCTCGTAAGTTCTCTAAAATCAACTCTCTCATCTGCTGTAAAATTAAACAATAATTGCTTTTTATCGAAAGTATAACTAGAAGACAAAAAACGCATTTCTAAATGCAATTCATCAGACAATTCTTGAGCCTTTTTTAAAGCATGAGTAGCATCTTTTAAGTTAGCCAAATGCTTATTATAGTCTTCTTTTGTAGCAATGCGAATAATATCTTTATAATTATCAAGAGCATTTAACTTAGAAGTTTCCACTTTTTCTGTTATCTTACCATATTGTAAGCCTTTTTCTGTCTCTACAATAACGTATTCATTATTCTTAATTTCTAAATCATGAGCATTAAAATAATAAATTCTTCCTTTATCATTAAACTTCACACCATAAATATTCATACTTCTTCCTCCAAACCTAATACAAAAGAATCTAAAACTAAATTAATATTCACATTATAATTTAATCGTTCGATCATTTCGTTTGTAAGACCAATCCTTTTTAACAATTCTCTTTCAGTTAGTTTTGGAAAACCTTTATTAGCATAATTTTTATTAAAATCATTACTATAAATATCCAAAAGAACCTTAAAAAATTGAATAAGTTCCTCTTTTTCTAAATTTTCATCTAGAATACCTTTATTATAAACGATACTTAATCCTTTTTCTACTTCTAATTGATAAAGATATTGATTTGCTAAAGCAACAATTTTTTCACTAATTGGTTTTTCTTGAATAGAATAGATAGCTTTTACAATTTCACAACGACTCTTAATGGTTTCAATAACATTTTCTTTATTGTTGGTAATTAAAAAGCCATAAAGATCTTGTTCTGGTTCTTCTATGAACTTAAGCATCGTATTAGCAGATTCTCGATTAAACTTCTCAGCATCTTCAATAATATAAATATTAAACTTAGCAATATAAGGTTTATAGGCAAAAGCATTCTTTAATTCTTCCATTTGTTCTTTCTTGATAACTTGTCCATCTGGAACAATAATTTTTAAAGAAGGCAATGTTTCTGTATCTATAAGATGGCATAAATTGCAGTGATTACAGTCATTTTGAAAAGTTTCCATGCAGTTCATAACTTTACAAAGTTCCAAAATATCCGATAATAGCGCCGTTTTATCATTTGTTTCCATTAAAAAAACATGAGACATTTTATTCTCATTAAACTTTTTTACCAATCCTAAAACATTTTCATTTTTAATCAAACTATCACCTACTTATTTTGTCATAAAAAACATGGCAATTAAAGAAACCAGACCAGGAACTCCTAAAAAAGTAACCGTTCCTAAAGTAAATACATTAATAGGAATTAAAACATTCAAAGAAGTAGTACAAAGATTTAAACCATAGAGTAGCAAAAAGGCAAAAATGAATTTTTTTACAACAGCTAATACTTTCTTTCCCATTATTATCACCTAATGAAATATATGGGACAAAGAAGTTTTTTATTAATCAGAAATTTTTTTACGGTCCTCAATAGCTTTATCTAAAGTAATGGTATCCATATAATCGATATCAGCTCCCATAGGAATTCCATAGGAAAGCCTTGAAATTACTACATTTTTTCCTTCTAAAATCTTTTTTATAAAAAGTGTAGTAGTTTCTCCTTCAATATTTGACTTTAAAGCTAAAATTAATTCCGGTTTTTCCAATTTTTCAACTCGATCAAGCAAACTAGGGATATTTATATCTTCATACCCTATTCCTTCTGTTGGAGAAATCAATCCACCTAAAACATGATACACACCCTTAAAATTACCGGTCTTTTCAAAAGTAAAAACACTTTTATAATCCTCAAGTACACAAATAATATTTTTATTTCGATTTGAATCACTACAAATATCACAAACTTCTTTATCCGTAATATGTCCACAAATTGCACAAGGTCTTAATGAATTTTTAGCATCCACTAAAGATACACTAACATCGTTTATTTCGTCGGTAGACAAATCAAGGGTAGCTAAAGCCATTCTTTCAGCACTTTTTTCCCCAATTCCAGGCAATTTTTTATAAAATTCTACAATAGTTTCTAACTTCTTAGGATATACCATTAGAATAAGCCACCTAATCCCCCAAGAGAGCCCATTTTTTCCTCAATGGCTTGGTCTATCTTCGTAGTTGCATCCTTTGAAGCAAGGACAATCATATCTTCTAACATTTCTACATCATCCAACTCTATACCCTCTTTAAACTTGATAGAAACCATTTCTTTTTTTCCATTCAAAACAACTTCAACTAATTCAGATTTTCCAGTAAACAAAGTTGCATCAAGTTCCGCTTTCTTTTTTTGTACATCCCTTTGCATTTTTTGAGCCTGAGCCATTAAATTTTGCATATTCATAATTTTTCCTTCTTTCTATTTAATTTCTACTTTTTCTTTATCAAAAATAGAAATAACATCCTCATAATTATCTTTTTCTTCGACTTCTTTTTGATTTTCTTTTAAAACCTTTATCGGCTCTTCAAGAAGTTGATAAACATACTTTTCCTTTATTTTCTTTACATAATCCTTTTTATAAGATTCCCACTCACTACTTGATACAGCAATAAAATGAATCTTTTGCTTTAAAATTTCTTCATATTTTTCTTCAATACTCTCCAAATTAGCATTAAACATCTCTACAATGCTTTCTTGAGCATCTGTTATAAGATTAATAGTAGAAGAAGCTAAAACAACCTCCATATCGATAATAATAGACTTTATAGTATCTACCAAACTCACTTGATCATTAAATTGCTTCCATTTTTCTTTACTATCTTTTAATAACGTCTTATCCGCTTGAGCAAAACAATTATTAATTCTTACCTTCTTTAATTCTGCTAAATAAGTATCATTTTCAAAAGTAGAATCATTTGTTTCTAATACTGTTTCAACTGTTTTTGACTCTTTTAAAGGTGTTTTCTCGGATTTTGTTAACGCATCCTTTTTTTCCACAGTTTTAGTTTCTAAAGGCTTAGAATCGATTACATCTACACTATCTATATCGTCATTTGGCTCCTGAACGCCAACATTTTTTACCAATATTAAAAAAATGAGTAGAAAAGGATCAACATTGATATTAATCTTGTTAATAACATCATTTAATTCAAATATTGTATCTTTGATTTTCAAATACAAATGATTATTTTTTTGTTCTTTGCATTCCAAAGCCTTTTGAAAAAACTGATCAATTAACTTTTTCAAAAAAACTTTATAATCAACGGAAGCCTTTTCCAAATTTTCAAAAATAGTCTTTATTTGATTATATTCATTCTCAACATAGGCATTGACAATATTTTTAATTTGTACTAATGAAACCGAGCCATAATTATTTAAAACAACCTCTAAATCAATAGATTCATTACTTGTGGATAACTGATTAAGAATACTTAACGCATCTCGACATCCACCATCCGATAAATAAGTAATTTCTTCAATAGCATCATCGGTAATAGAAATATTTTCTTTATCGGCGATGTTTCTTAAGTGTGTGGATAACTCTTCATTGGATAATTTTTTAAAATCATAACGTTGACATCTAGAAAGAATCGTTATGGGTACACTCTCGATATTGGTTGTAGCAAAAATAAAAACAATATGACTAGGAGGTTCTTCTAAAGTTAATAATAAAGCATTAAAAGCTTTCTCCGATAACTCATGAACTTCATCAATAATATAAATCTTATATTTACTATACGCTGGTGCAATTTTAACATTGTTAATAAGTTCTCTTATACTATCTACTCCGTTATTAGAAGCAGCATCAATTTCAATAATATCAGCATTATTATTACTGTTTAAACAACTTTGACAGGTTCCACATGGAACACCATCCTTTGGATTCTCACAATTAATCGTTTTAGCAAATATTTTAGCTGTACTTGTTTTTCCCGTTCCCCTAGGACCAGTAAAAATATAAGCATGTGAGATTTTATTGTTTTTCACAGCATTTTTTAGCATTGTAATCGAATATTTTTGACCAACGATTTCATCAAAAGTTGTTGGTCGATACTTGCGGTATAAAACTTTATAATCGTTCGTCATCATAATCTCCTTTGCTTCTTTTATTATAACATAAAACCTACCTGATTTATCTCATATTTTGAAAAAAATTTGATAATAATTGTTGATAACTTTCAATATCCTGTTCATAAGCAAACTTACAAAGATTAGTCTTCATAAAATCATGTTTATAATTCAATTTATCCAATAAATAATATACATTTTGAATCCGACTTTGCTTAATAACTTCCATACACATACTGCAAGGTTTCAAAGTCACATATAAATCACAATCCGATAAATTCCAACGTTTTAATTTTTTAGCACTCTTTTTTATTGCTAGAATTTCCGCATGTGCTGTAATATCATGATTTTTTTCCCTTTTATTATAAGTTTTAGCAATAATTTTACCATTTTGTACTAAAAGAGCGGAAACGGGTATTTCCCCTTTTTTAAATGCTTTATTAGCTAATTTTAAAAGTTCCTTAACAATTCTATTTTCGTTCATACTTCTCACCCAAATAAAAAGTGCACACGAATAGAGACTGACGTGGCTGCTATCTTCCGATTCTGACCAGATTACAATATATTCGTTGCACAACTAAATAATAACAAACTTTTAAAAAAAGTACAATATGTTTCACGTGAAACATAAAAAGAAACTGTATTAATTTTTTAAAAGAAAAAATGTTCCACGTGGAACACTATATTTCTTCACTAGAATCTTCTTCGGATTCTTCAATGATTTCTTCCTCTGTGTTTTCTTCTGATAAAGTAGAAGTATCTTCACTATCTGTATTTTCAATAGGAGCTAAAGTTTCCTCTTCTTTAATAGGACTATCTTCTTGTTCATTAACCTCTGGTGTTTTTTCAACTAAACTAATATTTGAAACTTCTTGTCCATCTTTCAAGTTAATAACTCGAACTCCTTGTGTAACACGACCAAGCGTATTAATTTGTTCTAAAGGAATACGAATAACCATACCTGTATTCGTTATAATAATTAAGTCACTATTCTCTTCAGCCAACCTAAATGCCGCCATTGGACCATTCTTTTCCGTAATATTTAAAGCCTTAACGCCCTTACTTCCTCTTCTAGTTTCGCGATAATCACTAATAATGGTTTGTTTTCCATAACCCTTCTTCGTTACGATAATCAACGAATCATTTTCTGTTGCAATCTCTGCTCCAATACACTCTCCACCATCAAGATTAATACCACGAACACCACTTGCTGTACGTCCCATAATACGAATTTCACTTTCATTAAACTTAACCATTCTACCATTACTTGAGCCCAGTAAAATCATATCATTACCAGTCGTTTTCTTAACAGAAATAAGTTCATCAGAAGGACGTAAATTAATAGAAATCTTACCATTCGTACGAATGTTATCAAATTCACTAATACTTGTTCTCTTAACCACACCTTGTTTTGTTGCAAATAATAAATATTTAGCTACATCATCACGTTTAATACTTAAAATTGAATTAATCTTTTCTTCCTTATCAATTTGTAACAAGTTGATAACTGGTAATCCTTTCGATTGACGACTGAATTCAGGGATTTCATAGCCCTTCAAACGATACACTTTTCCCTTATTCGTAAAGAATAAGATATAATCGTGTGTGGATAAACTAACAAGATGCTCGACATAATCCTCTTCATTCGTGTTCATACCCTTTATACCGACACCACCACGATTTTGTAATTTAAACGTATCAGAAGTTGTACGCTTAATATAACCATTGTGAGTAAGTGCAATGATAATGTCCTCTTCTGGAATCAAAGATTCATCTTCAATAAACTCAATTGCTGACATATCAATGGTTGTTCTTCTCTCATCCGCATACTTATTCTTAATTTCAAGAAGTTCCTCACGAATAATGGCAAGAACCTTTTCTTCACTACCTAAAATACTACGATATTCCTCAATGGCGTGTAATAAATCTGCAAGTTCTGCCTCAATTTTCTCTCTTTCTAAGCCTGTCAAACGACGCAATCTCATATCCAAAATAGCTTGAGCTTGTAACTCATCTAAATTGAATTTAGCCATCAATTGTTCTTTGGCAATAACATCCGTTTCTGACTCACGAATTGTCTTAATAACTTCATCCAAATGATCCAAAGCAATCTTTAAGCCCTCCAAAATATGGACTCTTTCCTCAGCTTTTTCTAAATCAAATTGCGTTCTACGAATAATAATTTCCTTTTGATAATCAATGTATTTAGAAATAATATCCTTAAGACCTAAAATTCTCGGTGCCCCTTGATCAATCATTAATAAATTAATACCATATGTTGTTTGCAATTGCGTAAATTTATATAAATTATTCAAAATAACATTAGCATTCGCTTCTCTTTTTAAATAAATAACCACACGTACAGGATTTTCTAGGTTTGACTCTTCATGTAATTCACTAATTCCATCGATAATTTTATCACGAACCAATTCCCCGATACGAGATTGAAACTCAGCCTTATTAACTTGATAAGGAAGTTCTGTTACCACAATTCTTGTCCTACCATTTACTTCTTCAATATCCGCTTTACCACGAATAGTAATGGTTCCTCTACCCGTTTCATATGCCTTTCTGATTCCACTATTTCCTAAAATAGCTGCTCCCGTTGGAAAATCGGGTCCTTTAATATGTTGCATCAATCCGTCCGTATCAATATCATGATTATCGATATAAGCAACACAACCATCAATAACCTCACCTAAATTATGAGGAGGAATATTCGTTGCCATACCAACTGCAATCCCCATTGTTCCATTAACTAAAATATTAGGAAAACGACTCGGTAAAATAACCGGTTCTTTTTCTGTCTCATCAAAGTTTGGAATAAAATCAACCGTATTTTTATTTAAGTCACGAACCATTTCAAGCGATAATTTTGATAAACGGGCTTCGGTATAACGCATAGCGGCCGCACCATCACCATCCATATTACCAAAGTTACCATGGCCATCCACTAACATATGTCGATAACTAAATGGTTGAGCCATTCTGACCATTGCTTCATAAATAGAAGAATCTCCATGTGGGTGATATTTACCCATGACATCTCCAACAATTCTGGCACTTTTACGATGCGGTTTATCCGGTGTATAACCAGACTCAAACATCGAATACAAAATACGACGATGAACAGGCTTTAAACCATCCCTTAAATCCGGTAAAGCACGAGCAACAATAACACTCATGGCATAACGTCCAAAAGATTGTTGCACCTCTTCAACGATATTATTTTCAATTATCTTATCCATACCTTTCACCTCCTAAACATCCAAATCTTCAAATTCACTACCATGTTCTTCGATATACTTCTTACGAGGTGTAACATCGTCCCCCATTAAATCAGTGAATATTTGATCAGCTAGCATAGCATCATCAACCGTTATCTTTCTTAAAACCCGATTTTCAATGTGCATCGTTGTATCACGCAAATCTTCCGCATCCATTTCTCCTAAACCTTTAAAACGATTTACAACCGGTTTAGCACTCGCTGGAAGCGTTGCCCGATATTCAGCAAGTTCTTCATCCGTTTGAACATACTTAATATTTTTACCATACACAACTTTATAAAGTGGAGGTTGTGCTGCATACACATACCCACCTTCTACAATAGGTCTAAAGAAACGATAGAACAATGTTAATAACAAGATACGAATATGATCTCCATCGACATCGGCATCGGTCATAATAATGATTTTATGATACCTTAACTTATTGATATCAAACTCATCCCCAATACCTGTACCAAATGCGGTAATCATCGTTCTGATCTCCTCATTACTTAAGGCTCTATCAAGTCTGGCTTTTTCGACATTTAAAATCTTACCACGCAAAGGAAGAATCGCTTGTGTAGCTGGAATACGCGCACTTTTAGCAGAACCTCCTGCACTATCTCCCTCGACGATAAAGATTTCCGAAATACTAGCATCTTTACTTGTACAATCCGCAAGTTTACCTAAAGTATTAATGGTATCAAGTGCAGATTTACGTCTGGTAAGTTCTCTTGCCTTTTTGGCAGCAAGTCTTGCCCTCGCCGCAGTAGAAGCTTTATCAATAATAATCTTAGCTTCATCAGGATTTTCCATTAAGAAACGTTCAAAACCTTCACTAAACACGTCATCAGCTATTTTTCTTACTTCTGCATTACCAAGTTTTGTCTTCGTTTGTCCTTCAAATTGAGGATTAGGATGTTTACAGGAAATAATCATGGTAAGACCTTCACGAACATCTTCACCTGTTAATGCTTCGTCATTTTCCTTTAAAATCTTCGCATTCTTAGCATAATTGTTGATAATTCTAGTTAAAGCCCTTTTAACTCCATCTTCATGAGTTCCACCCTCATAAGTATTAATATTGTTCGTAAAAGAATAGACGCTCGCATTATAAGAATCATTATATTGCATAGCAACTTCTACTTCAATGCCGTCTTCTACCCCTTCTACATAAATAACTTCTTCATGTAATGGTTCCTTATTTTTATTAAGCATCTTAACATACTCAATAATACCACCATTATATAAAAATTCGTTTTTCTTCTCTTCTTCACGTTCATCACGTAATAAAATACGAATTCCCTTATTTAAGAAAGCAAGTTCTTGCAAACGTTTTGCAAGCGTATCATAATTATAAATCGTAGTTTCTGTGAATATCTCTGGATCGGCCTTAAATCTTACCGTTGTACCAGTTCGATTTTCTTCACAAGTACCGATTTCTTTTAAAGGTTCAACGGGATGTCCACCATTTTCAAACTTTTGATAATAAATCTTACCATCATGATAAACCGTTACTTCAAGCCATGTGGATAACGCATTAACAACACTTGCTCCTACTCCATGTAATCCTCCACTTACTTTGTAGCCGCCGCCACCAAATTTACCTCCGGCATGCAACACAGTAAATATTGTTTCAATTGTGGATAACCCGGTTTTTTTGTTTATTCCGGTCGGCATTCCACGTCCGTCGTCCTTAACTGTTATAATATTTCCCTTTTCCACGATAACTTCGATATCGTCGCAGTATCCAGCGAGTGCCTCATCAATCGCATTATCGACAATTTCCCAAACCAAATGGTGAAGTCCCTTTTCACTTGTAGTTCCAATATACATTCCTGGTCTTTTTCGGACCGCTTCTAATCCCTCTAATACTTGAATATCATCGTCATTATAATGGGTTATTTTCTCATCCATGTTCTAAACCTCCTCTATTTTACCATTTTCGACATATATCTTTTTATAATCTTGATTGTCTAGTAAAGATTCCACTTTACTAATCTCCGTTGTTGTTATAAAAGTCTGCATATCTTTTTCAATCAACTTAAAAATATTAGCAATCTTCTCAACATCCAACTCACTAAACAAATCGTCTAATATAAGAATAGGCGTTACACCTTTTTCTTGCTCAATAATCTCAATTTCACTAAATTTCCAAGAAATAACGGCATTTTTCTGTTGTCCTTCACTACCATAATCCTTTAATAAATAGCCATTCAAATAAAACTCTAAATCGTCGTGGTGAACTCCAAAATTGGTCTTGCCAAAAGTTAAATCTTTACTCAAATTTTTTTTATAAATTTGCAATAATTCCTTTTTACTTTTATTCGTATAATCACTACTATACCGAACCTCTAACTCACCATCTGTAGCAATCGTTTTATAAAACCCTTTTAAAAAAGAATTCATAGCAGATAGATAGTTTTTTCTTTTCTCATAAAGAGATAAACCAATATCCACCATCTTTTCTGTTATCACATCCAAATAAGTTTCCAAAGAATTGCCATTTAAGTACATTCTCTTTAAATAAGCATTCCTTGTTTTAATTAGCTTATTGTATTGATTGAGCTCCCTTAAATATTCTACATTCAATTGAGATATAGCAATATTTAAGTATTTTCTTCTTATACTGGGTGTATCTTTAACCATTCTTAAATCATTAGGATTAAACAAAACAATATTAATTTTGGAAATATAATCACTTATTTTCGTAATTTTATTGTTATCAATTTTGACTTTCTTTCCTTCAGGAGTCAAAATAACTTTATAAGTATTTTGATACTTATTTTGAATACGTCCCTCTATTTTAGTTAAATCGGCATCATTTCGGATTAAAGTTTTATCATTGGTTTGTTTAAAAGACCTTGATAAGGCAAGTACATAAATTGCCTCTACTAAATTGGTTTTTCCACTTCCGTTTTTCCCATAAATAATATTAATATGATCCTTAAAAGAAACCATAACCTTTTCATAATTCCGAAAATTTAGTAATTTCAATTCCTGTATTTGCATATTTTGCCTCTTTTACGCCCGTATATAAAAATAATAGGTATTTATGTACTCCTATACCTATTCAAATTATAACATAATTTAAGACCATTTTAAACATTTTTTAAACAAAAATAAACAATTATAAGGCTCTTTCAAACAAAACATATTCATTTTGATATTGAAAAACTATAGAGTTGTTTGTTACATCATAAACTTTTGCTTTTAAAATCTCTTCTTAACTCGTTTTTCCATCGTATTTTAAAACATAAAGACTAAGAAGCGATTTAGCGATAATTCCAACAGGTTTGCTTCCTAAAGCATAATCAAGAATACTAAAAGATTTCCCATAAAAAGCATTAAATTTTACTAATGCATCCTTTTCTATAGAAAAATTCTGCAAACTGTTGATAACTCGCATAGTTATTCTCTTCTCTTTCCATCTCTGATACATTAGAAGTACATCCCACTAACCCAAAGAAGAAAAGACCAAGTAAAAAACATTTTACTAACCTCTACATTCATTTCAATTACTATTATTTTTAACCAAAACAAGAAAAAAACTACTTTTTCTTAGTAGTTATAATTTGATTCTTTCGATCATTTAACACATGTTCTAAACGAGTAGCCCTTAAAATTTGCTTATTCATCATTTCATAAGAAACTTTTAAAAAAATTTTATAGCCATTTTTAAATTCCAACACTAAATGATTATTTTTATAATAAAAACGATCTACTTTATCACTTCGAATCCAAGAACAATCATCCCCTTTTGGACTAGACGTAGGAAAAAAGATTAATAAATTTGATTCTTCCACAATAATAGGAGCTTTATAACTAACACCTATTAAATTTTCAGTTCCCTTTTTTCTTCCTTCTAGTGAACTTCCAAAATAAGAACAACTTTCTTCCATAATGGTTGTTGCTGGTTTATCCACAATAAAACTCTTATCTTCTTCATAAACCCTAGTTTTATTTGTCATTCCATAAAGCGCAATTGTTTTATTATTAATTTCATAATGTTGTCCCATTTCTTCACCTCCCCTGTTTCTAAATTGTTTGTTATGGTAACAGGTAAAAAGTGAAAAATTTGTCAAAAAATGAAAGAAACTACTAAAAATTAGTAAGTTTTAATTGGTAAAATTAATTGAATTAAAGATTCGTCTGTTACAGATTTTAATACAATTGGTTTAACATCGTCAGTCATAAGAAGCAAGATTTCCTCTTCTTCAATGGTTCTTAACGCTTCCAACATATATTTAGAACTAAAAGAAATATCAATGACAGAACTCTCATCTGTATCCACTACTAATTTTTCTTCTACTTTCCCTATTTCAGAAGCATAAGAAGTAATAAGCATCACTTTATTATTTAGTTGCATCTTAATAATATTCTTATCTTTTCCTTGTGTTAATAAAGCAGCTCGATCAACACTTGCCATTAAATCACTTTTATTCACTTTGACAATAATTCCATATTCATTTGGAATTAAATTAGACGTATTAGGATAACTTCCTGATAATAAATTGGTTTGAAATTTAATATTTTTATACTTAAATAAAACTTTATTATTAAAGATATGAACTTCTATCATTTCTTCATCGGTAATAATTTTTTCTAATTCCAAAATATTTTTTCCGGGAAGAACAATATTGACATCCGTTTCAACTGGAGTGGATAATTTGACATTCTTTTTTGCTAGTCGATAAGAATCAGTAGCAATAAATAATAGAGAATCTCCTGTGATTGTCATATTAATACCGGTAAGTAATGGCCTTAATTCTTGAGTTGATATTGCAAAAGCTGTTTGATTAATCAATGATTTTAAAACATCTCCCTTTAAAAGAATAGGATCTTTATGTTCCTCCATCTTTAAATTAGGATAATCGTTTGCATCTAAACAATTCAAATTAAATTGGGCATTTTCTGTATAAATACGTACCTTTAAGTTATCCACCATTTCAAAGTCAATAACATCACTCGGTAATTTTCTTATAATATCTAATAAAAACTTACTTTGAATAATAATAGTTCCTGTACTTTCAATATGTTTAATTTCTTTAGCATCAATAATAGAATTAATTGTAAGTTCACTATCACTTGCTGTTAAAGATAATCCTTTTTCCGTTAATTCAAATTTAATACCGTTTAAAACAGGAATAACATTTTTGGTTGAGATGGCTTTGGATACGTTGGTTAAACTTTCTAATAAAATATTTTTATCAATTGTAAATTTCATAATTTTTCCTTCTTTCTTTTTTATTTTTTTTATTATGTTTATTATAGTGTGGATAAAGTTGATAAGTAAGCAATGTCTTTATTTATCTTAGAAAATCAAGTTTTTTCTTGTGAATAACTAAGAAGAAAAGCCTCTTGTTTTCCACATTACAATTTATTTTTTATTTCCTGAACTTCTTGCTGTAACTTTTTATTCTCTTTTAATTCTTTATTGATTTTTTCATAAGCATGGATAACGGTAGAATGGTCTTTACCTCCAAATTCAAAGCCTATCCGTGGGAAGGTTTCTTCGGTAAGCATTCGAGATAAATACATCGCAATCATTCTTGGAATAGCAATGGGATTACTTCTTTTCTTCCCTTTTAAATCTTCCACCGTAATATGATAGTAGTCCGCTACCACTTGTTGAATATTTTCAATGGTATTTTCTGAGTAGATATTCACATTTAAGTAATCTTTTAAGGCTTCATTAGCAAAAGCTAAATCAATTTTTTCTGGAACAACCATCGCCGTATAAGCCATAAGTCTTCTTAAAGTGCTTTCTAAGAATCGTACATCATTCTGACAATTATTGGCGATAAACTCAATGACATCGTCCTCTACCATATGTTCAATGCTCATGCCTTTTAACTTTTGTTTTAGAATACGGCATCTTAAATCAAATTCTGGAGGATCGATATTAACGGTTAAACCCCACAAAAAACGACTTTTTAACCTCTCCTCTATTTTCTTTAAATCATTGGGACTTTTATCAGAACTAATAATGATTTGTTTATTTGCTTGATGTAAAGCTTGGAAAGTATGGAAAAATTCTTCTTGTGATTTTTCTGCCCCTACTAAATACTGAATATCGTCAATAATTAAAACATCAACATTACGATATTTATTTTTAAAGTTATTAGAATAATCAATAGCTTCCTTTCCCTTATCCTTTCCCATAATTCCAATATAATCATTCATAAACATATCACAAGTTGTATATAAAACTTTTAAATGGGTATTGTCTGCTATAAAATTTCCAATCGCTTGCATCAAATGTGTTTTACCAATCCCACTTTTACCATAGATAAATAAAGGATTATAAATTTTTCCTGGAGCTTCAGCAACCGCCATACCACTTACTTTAGCCAGTTGATTTGTCTCCCCTACTATAAATGTATCAAAATTAAGCTCTGGTTTTAAATTACTTATCCACAATTCTTCTGTTTTTTCATTTTCTATTTCTTTCTTTTCTTCTAGATTCGGAAGAACTTCTACTTGTTTTTCGATTTCCTCTTCTAAAACAAAGTTAATATCATAATTAATACCGGTGATTTTATATAAGGTTTCATCTATCATATTATAATAGGTATCCCCTAATATCTTTTTATGGATTTCCATAGGAACTTGGATGGTGATGGAATTATTTTCCATTTGAATTAATTTTAAGTCATTAAACCATGCACTATAGGAAACGGAACTAATTTCATTTTTAATTGAATTTAGAAAATTAGTCCATACCTCCTGTTTTTCCATTAGCAAATTACCTCACCCCACTCTCTGCTACCTTCTGTATCTTCATTTTATCTCAATAATTTTGGAATGAAAAGTAGAAAAATGAATTCCAAAAGTTATAAACAACTTATCCACAAGAGTTTTCCTTATAATAACTAAGTTTTTGAAGATTATCAACATTATTCACAATTTTTTTGTAAAAAAGTATTCACTTGTTTATAGAAGTTATGCACATTCTGTTTTTTATGTGAATAAGCTAAAAACATCCCCTAAACTCCTCAGAAAAATTATGCACAAAAGAAATGGGACTTTCCTTTTTACCAAAAAATATCTTTTTCTATGAACATCTAAAGTGAATAACCAAGTAAATAGAAAAGTTAATGCAAAATAAAAATTAAAACTTTTTAAACTATCGGATTAATATTTGAGAGTCTTAAAGAATATAAAATTTTAGGGGATTTATGATTATTTCTTGACAAGGTTTTAAAAGAAATATTATAATAAAGTGGCTTTATTAAAGGAGGAGACGATTATGAAAATAGGTACTTATCAACCAAACAAAAGAAAAAAAGCGAAAAAACATGGATTTTTTGCACGTAAAGAAACAAAAATTTTAAAAAATAGAAGAAAAAAAGGTCGTAAAAATTTAATTACGAAGTAAACCACAGTACGTGGTTTTTTTGCTATTTTATATTAAGGAAGGTTAAATATGAAAAAAAGAGAAATAGTAAAATCAAAAATTGAATTTAACCATATTATCAACAATTGTCCTTATGTAAAAAATTCAAATTACACTTTATATATAAGGAAAAAAGAAGAAATGTCTCCCCATTTTGGATTTGCTATTAGCAAAAAAGTAGGTACCGCAGTAGAAAGAAATAAATTAAAAAGGCAAACCAAAGCAATTGTGGATAGTTTAAAACAAAACTTTAAAAATTATAATGATTATATTATAATGATAAAGAAAGGATGTAAAACCATATCTTTTCAAGAAATGAAGAAGTCTTTAGAAAATTTAATAAAGGAGATTCTATGAAAACAAAAAAAATAATACTATTACTAATCATGATTTTAACTCTAACAACGGGTTGTGGAAACAAGACTTATCTGAAAGAAGATAAAACCATTGTTACGTATGAACAAACGGGTCAAAGTTTACAAAATAATATTCTTTGTAAGCCAAAAGAACAAGATTTATACGATGTTTATTTAAAATATAATGACCAATTAATTACGAAACTAGAAGATTTACCAACTTGTGAAGCCTTTAAACCAAATGATATTAAGTACCATAGTTTATGGGAATCTATTTTTGTAAAACCGATTGCTTGGTTAATATTAAAAGTCGGAATACTTCTTCATAATTATGGAGTATCTGTTATGTTAATTGGTTTAGGAATAAGACTTATTTTATTACCATTCTCTAAAAAAAGTATGGATCAATCAGAAAATATGAAAAAAGCGCAACCAGAGATAGCCAAAATCGAAAGAAAATATGCGGGTAGAACGGATACGGATTCCATGATGATGAAAAGCCAAGAAACCATGATGGTCTATAAAAAATATAAAATTAATCCCGTTTCAGGATGTTTAATAGCTTTTATCCAGTTGCCGTTATTCTTTGCTTTCTTACAAGCCATCAATCGAGTTCCTGCCATATTTGAAGATAGTTTATTTGGTATGAAACTTGGTATGACTCCCTTAGTGGGATTAAGTCAAGGAAAATATATATATATTGCTTTATTAGTTTTGATTATTGCCTCAACCTATTTTTCTTTCAAAAATGCTATGAGTGCTCAAAGTGGCAACAGTGAAATGGAACGCCAAATGCAATTTACCTTAAAATTTATGATTATTATGATTTCCATCGCATCCTTTAGTTTACCAACAGCCATTGCGCTATATTGGGTGGTAACCAATGGATTTGCGGTGATTCAAAATATAATATTTAAGAAATTAAGAGAAAGTGGTAAGAAGAGAGGTAAATAAAAATGAATGAAGTAGTATTAGAAGCCAAAACAAAAGAAGAAGCAATTAAACTTGCAACTGAAAAATTAAACGCGAGTGAAAGTGAAATCGTTTATCATATCGAGGAAGAAAAGACGGGACGCTTATTTAAATCAAGTGTTTATAAAATAAAAGCCATCACACTTATTGATTTAGTCGAAAAGGTAAAAGAATACTTAAAAGAAGTCATTACCAATTTAGGATTAGAAGTTCAATTTGAATCTTCGATAAGAGAAAGAAAAATTTATATCACCATGTATGCGGATAATAATGCCATTTTAATTGGTAAAAATGGGCAAACCCTTAAAGCGTTAGAAACACTTGTAAAACAAAAGATTCAAAATGAGTATAATTTCTATATGAGCCTTTACTTAGATGTGGAAAATTACAAAGAAAAAAGAATAAAGAATCTAGAATATTTAGCCAAAAAAGTGGCTAGGGAAGTGAGAAGTACCAAAGTTGAAGCCTCTTTAGAAAACATGAATTCCTTTGAAAGAAGAGTTGTTCACAATGTATTAACAGATTTTAAAGGAGTAACCACAATAAGTGAAGGGGAAGAACCGAATCGTCATGTCATAATAAAACCTACTGATAAATAAACCGGTAGGTTTTTAAATTATTTAATTTATTCTAAATTCTATGTTATAATACCCGCGAAGGAGAAAAGACTATGGAAGATACAATTGCTGCTATTTCTACATCTTTAGGTGTTGGAGCCATATCCATTATTCGTGTTAGTGGTTCAAACGCGATTTTTATTGTAAATCAAATCTTCAAAGGAAAAGATTTAACAAAGGTAAATTCTCATACTATCCATTATGGTTTTATTATGGAGAATGACGAAGAAATCGATGAAGTTTTAGTAACAGTTATGAAAGCCCCTAAAACGTTTACCACGGAAGATATCGTTGAAATCAATTGTCATGGAGGTATTGCAACAACAAAGAAAATTTTAGAGTTGTTATTAGAAAAAGGTTGCCGTCTTGCTGAGGCTGGTGAATTTACCAAAAGAGCCTTTTTAAATGGCCGTATCAGTTTACTAGAAGCAGAATCCGTAAGTGATTTAATTGAATCCAAAAGTAATAAACAACGCCAAATGGCCATGAGTGGAATTAGTGGTAGAACAACTTCCTTAGTTCGTGAAATCCGCGATAAACTATTAGATGTTATTGCCAATATTGAAGTAAATATTGATTATCCAGAATACGAAGATGCGATTGAAATAACCCATGAAAACTTAAAAGAGAAAGTAGAACCTATTAAAAAGGATTTAGAACTTCTTTTAAAAAATTCTGAAGTGGGAAAAATCATTAAATCCGGAATTGATGTTGCTTTAATTGGAAGACCTAATGTCGGAAAAAGTAGTATTTTAAACGCTTTACTAAATGAAGAAAAAGCGATTGTCACCGATATTTCGGGGACTACAAGAGATGCCATTGAAGCCCAAATGACACTAAATGGAATAGAAATTAATCTAATTGATACCGCAGGAATCCGTGATACCGAAGACACTGTTGAAAAAATTGGTGTTGATAAAAGTAAGAAAATCTTAGAAACGGCTGATTTAGTCATTCTAGTTTTAAATAATAATGAAGCCTTAACAACAGAAGATAAAGAATTACTAGAAAAAATTAAGGACAAAACCCATCTTATCTTTGTAAATAAGACCGATTTAGAAAACAAATTGGTTTTAGAAACAAATGATACTATTGTGACTGGAAATACCAAAGACTTAGATGGTTTAGAAGCTTTAAAAAAGAAAATCGTAGAAATGTATCACTTAGATGAGATACAAGAAAAAGATTTAACATATTTATTCAATGTAAGACAAATTGATTTAGTAAAAAAAGCATTAGCAAATATCAATCAAATTTTAAACGATATACAAAAAAATATTCCAGTAGATATGTTAGAAATTCATTTAAGAGAGGCTTTTGACAATTTAGGCTTACTGATTGGAGAAACCTATGAAGATGAATTAATCGATAAATTATTTAAAAACTTCTGTTTAGGAAAATAATTTTTATTCTCTACAGAGTAATTTTTTGATAAAAATGGTAAAAAATTACGCCATGGCGTAATTTTTTGACAAAAGAGTAAGTTAATACTATAATAGGTTTAGAAAAGAGGAATATTTATGATAATTCGTGAAAGATATTTAAAACTCATAAGACCATTTTATAATCAAGAACTGATTAAAGTATTAATAGGACTTAGACGTTCTGGTAAATCGGTTATTTTAACTCAAATAATAGAAGAACTAAAAAAAGCAAATATCGATGAGGAACATATTATTTATATTAATTTTGAAGATTATGATTACGATTATTTAACAAACGCCAAAAGTTTGAATAAATACATAAAGGAAAAAATTACAGACAAAAAAAAATATTATTTATTTTTTGATGAAATACAAAATGTAGAATCTTGGGAAAAAGTAATAAATTCATTTAGAGCAACAGAAAATGTATCCATCTTTATAACAGGATCTAATAGTGATTTATTATCAAGTGATTTGGCAACCCATATTGCGGGAAGGTATGTAAGTTTTAGAATAACCCCTTTTACTTTTAGTGAAGTCTGTGAATTATTAAAAATAGAAGACCAAAAAGAACTAGAATCTGCATTTAAAGATTTTATAAAATGGGGTGGAATGCCTCAAAGATTTATGCAATTAGACGATTTATCGAAAAAGACATATTTAAATGACATATATGATTCAATCATTATAAAAGATATTGTAAAAAGATTTAATATTAAAGATATTGATTTATTAAATAAAATTGTAACCTATGTTTTAACGACACCTGCTCAAATTTTTTCTCCTGAAAGTTTAAAAAAATATTTTGAAAGTGTTTCTAGGGGAGTATCTCTTGAAACAATTTATAATTATTTAGATTATATTGCAAGAGCGAATTTAATATATAAAGCAGAAAGATATGATATAAGAGGAAAAAGAATTTTAACGGGTAAATATAAATATTATTTGACAGATTTAGGTTTTACAAATATTTTAAGTGAAGGAAAAAAAGAACAAATTGGAGCCTATTTAGAAAATATTGTTTATACCGAATTAATTGCAAGAGGTTACAATGTAAATATAGGAAATCTAGAAAATGGAGAAATAGATTTTATCGCAACAAGATTTGATGAAAAAATCTATATTCAAGTAGCTTATTTACTTGCGGATGAATCGGTGATTAAAAGAGAATTTGAAACTTATAAAAAAATAGAAGATAACTTTCCTAAATATGTATTGTCTATGGATCATTTTGATTTTTCACAAGATGGAATCATCCATAAAAACATTATAGATTGGTTATTAGAAAAATAAAAAAAATTAGAAAGGTGAAAACACATGAAATATGAAGTTATTGTTGTTGGAGGAGGTCATGCTGGTTGTGAAGCATCTCACATGTCCGCTTTTTTAGGACATAAAACTTTACTCATTACAATGAATAAAAAAAATATTGCTGATATGCCTTGCAATCCTTCCATCGGAGGAACAGCCAAAGGAGTCATTGTCCGTGATATTGATGCTCTAGGTGGCCTTATGGGCAAAGTAGCTGACGAATCCCATTTTCAAATGAAAATGCTAAATAGTAAAAAAGGACCTGCTGTCCAATCTCTTCGTTGCCAAGCCGATAAAACTACTTATCCAAAAAATATGTTAAAAAGATTAGAAGATACCAAAAATTTAACTATTCAAGAAGGTTTAGTCGAAGATTTAATCGTTGAAGAAAACAAAATAAAAGGAATTGTTTTAGCAAATGGAGAAAAAATTCTATGTGATGCTTTAATATTAACAACTGGAACATATTTAAAAAGCAACATTTTAAGAGGAGCTGTTTCAACAGAAGGCGGACCCCATGGCGAAGGAAGAAGCAACCATCTAAGCGATAACTTAAAACGTTTAGGATTTACGATTCAACGTTTAAAAACCGGGACACCCCCAAGAATTAAAGCCGATTCTATAGATTTTTCCAAATGTAGTATTGAAGAGGGAGACCAAAAATATTATACTTTTTCCCATGACGATCAACCAAAATACAAAATTGAAGAACAACAAAAATGTTATTTAATCTATACCAATCAAGAAACCCATCAAATTATTTTAGATAACTTAGATAAATCCAGTATGTATGGAGGTTATGTGACTGGAGTTGGTCCCAGATATTGTCCATCCATAGAAGATAAAATTGTTCGTTTTAAAGATAAAGAAAGACATCAATTATTCTTAGAACCAGAAAGTATGTATTATGACGAATGGTATTTGCAAGGTTTTTCCACAAGTATGCCAGAAGATGTCCAAGTTCGTATGGTTCATAGCCTAAAAGGACTTGAAAATGCGGTGATTACCAAATATGCTTATGCGATTGAGTACGATGCCATAGATCCTTTACAACTTAAACTATCTTTAGAAACCAAAGTGATTGAAAACTTATTCACCGCCGGTCAAATTAATGGTACCAGTGGTTATGAAGAAGCAGCTGGCCAAGGATTAATGGCTGGAATCAATGCCGCAAGGAAATTGGAAAACCAAGAACCCTTTATTCTCAAAAGAAACGAATCCTATATTGGTGTTTTAATTGACGACTTAGTAACGAAAGGGACCAAAGAACCCTATCGAATGCTTACTTCTCGTGCTGAATATCGTCTTTTATTACGTCATGATAATGCTGATTTACGTTTAAGGGGTTATGCCCATGAACTTGGTACCATTACAAATGAAATGTATCAAAACTACTTAAATCGTGTTGCTAAAATCAAAGAACTAAACGAATTTCTAAAGACAACCAAACTAGAACTTACTGAAGAAGTCAAAGCTAAATTTCAAGAACAAAACTTTAACCTTCCTCCTAATAAAATGAATCTTCAAGAACTTTTAAAAAGACCAGAAATTACTTTTGCCTTTTTAGATACCTTGTTAGCAATTCCTTTTTCCGAGGATATCAAAGAAGTTGTTGAGATTGCTATTAAATATGAAGGATATATTAAAAAAACCGAAAAAGAAATTGAAAAAATGTTAAAACTAGAAGAAAAACAAATTCCTACTGATATTGACTACAGCAAAGTAAAAAATTTAGCGAGTGAAGCTCGTGTGAAACTAGAAAAAATAAGACCGATTTCCATTGGTCAAGCCGCTCGAATTAGTGGTGTTAATCCCGCCGATATTTCCATACTTGCTATCTATTTAAAGAAAGAATATGGTAAAAATGACTAAAGAAGAATTTTATGAAGCCTTAAAAAATCTAAATATCGAATTAACAGATACAGAAAAAGAACAACTAGAAAATTATAAAGATTTTCTAATCGAATACAATAGCCATACCAACTTAACAGCCATTAAAGAAGAAAAAGGCATTTACCTAAAGCATTTTTATGATTCTTTAACCCTTAATCCTTATATTAAAGAAAAGGATTATATTCTAGATATCGGCACAGGTGCTGGTTTTCCGGGGATGGTTCTAGCAATCGTAAATCCCAAATCTTCCTTTGTTTTACTTGATTCCAATAACAAAAAAACAACTTTCTTAAATCTGTTAAAAGAAAAACTAAAATTAGAAAATGTTCAAATTATAAATGAAAGAGCAGAAGATTACGTTAGAAAAAATCGCGAAACCTTTGATATTGTCACCTCTCGTGCTGTAGCAGAACTACGTATACTAGCAGAATTATCTCTTCCAGCCCTAAAAATAGGAGGTTTCTTTCTTCCTTTAAAAGCAAACATTGAAAATGAATATCCTTTATTTTTAGAAGCCATAGAAGAATTAAAAGGTAAACTTATAAATAAAAAAGAATTTACTTTACCAATAGAATTGAGCAAAAGAACCATTTTAGAAGTAAAACATACAGAAAAAACAAACGAAATCTATCCACGAAGTTATGACAAAATTCTTAAAAAAACATTGAAAAAAAGAAAGAATTAATGTATAGTAATAATAGGCTAAAGGGGCTGATAGTATGAATACGGAGAAAAATATTTTAGAGATACCAATTGAAGACATTTTGCCAAATCGTTTTCAACCAAGACTTTCTTTTAATGAAGAAGGCATGAATGAACTGGCTGACTCTATAAAACAACATGGAATTATTCAACCCTTAGTCGTAAGAAAACTTGGTGATAAATATGAAATTATTGCTGGAGAGCGAAGATATAAAGCTGCAACTCAAGCAGGTCTTACCAAAGTTCCCGTAATTATTTCAGATATCGACGATAACAAAAGTGCAGAGGTGGCTCTAGTGGAAAATATTCAAAGAAGAAACTTAACGGCAATTGAAGAAGCAAAATCTTATAAAAATTTATTAGATCGTGGTTACTTAACCCAAGAACAACTTGCCAATAAAATGGGTGTTTCTCAAAGTTCAATTGCTAATAAATTAAGATTATTAAACTTAGACGAAGAAGTCCAAGAAGCCTTATTAAATGAAAAAATCTCTGAACGTCATGCAAGAGCCTTACTTTCTTTAGATAAAGAAGACCAAAAGAAATGGTTAAAAAGAATTATCGACGAAAGATTAACCGTAAGACAACTTGATATGGAACTTAAAAAATTACAAGAAAATGGTGGAGAAGATGGCGAAGAAATTAAACTAGTAGACATCAATCCCAATATCGATAAAATTGTTTCCAGTGCTGAAGACATCGTAGTAGAAAGACCCCCACATGATGTTGCAAGTATGTTAATACCTGAAGGTGGAATAAAAGAAGAAAAAAAGGAAGAAACAGTTGAACCTGTTAAAAATCAAAATAAATTCTTTAATTTCTTAGAAGACGAACAAGCCAATATGAATGTTAATGATCCAGTGGATATTGATGCTTTTACTACAACTCCTACTTTAGAGCTTGTAGAAGAACCACCAAAAGAAGATACATCTATTTTGAATAAAGAAGAAAATCAAAATTCTATAGATTCTATATTTAATACTGAAGCGATTCCAGTTGAAGAAAATGTGGCTACGAATAATAATATAGAAACTTTAGATGATTTAGGAGATATAGACAACCAAAATTTAAACAACGAAGACAAATTTGAAAATGAAATGGATTTTAAAGATTTAGAACAAGCTGTTAATGAAATTGTAGGAGAACCAACGAATAATACAGACACTCTAAATAACGAAACTCCAATTTTAGAGACAACTTTAGAAAATCAAGGTAATACGAGTGAAATTGAAAATTTAGAAAATGCCAATCCAGTTGAAAATTTAGTTGAACCAATAATACCAGTTGAATCTGCTCAAATATTAGAAAATCCAACAGAAAATCAAATCGAAGAATTAACTCCACATGTTGATACAACAATTCAAGAAAACAATTCATCAGAAGAAATAAAACCTTTTAAATCTATTTTCTTTACAGATGAAGATGAAAAAGTGGAAAATGAAATAGTAGAGGAACCTATTATAAATAATACAATAGAAGAAATAAAACCTGTAGTAGAAGAACCACTTGTTGATCCTTTAGATAGTATTGTTACTTTAGAACCTGATTATGAACAAAAACAAGAAGAATTAGCAGGTAGAGATTTAAAAACAGCCATTAATATAGTTAGAGACACTATAAGTGACCTAGAAAATCGTGGATTTGTTGTAGAATGTGAAGAAGCTGATTTGGAAGACATTTATCATATAACTATAAAAATTAATAAAAACTAGGAAGATCAAAAATAAATGATCTTTTTTTTTGAAATCTTTATTTCAAAATTTTAGAAAAGATTTCTAATTTACAAGCATTAAAATAAATGCTAAAATTTAGATAAGAATGGAGAGATTTAAAAATGATAAAAAGTAATATTCGGGGGGGGGGTATTAAATAAGAAAGGTATTAAAATTTTCATTTTATTAATCTTTCTTTTAACTTTAATAATAAATGTAACCTACGCCTATTGGACATCAACAATAAAGCAAGAAGAAGAAAATTTAGTGAGTTCTGCATGTTTAAAGATAACATTTGAGGATGGAGAAGGAATTGCTTTAAATAGTACTCATCCTTTGACAAAAGAAGAACTATATAATTATTTTTTTCCAACAGCAAAACCCTATGTATTTACTGTGACCAACCAATGTAATGATTTAGCAAGTGCAACAATAAATTTAGAAAGTCTTCCTATTACGGATACCAAAAGATTAGATGATCAATATATAGGAGTAATTTTATATGATGGAGAAAAAGATATTGTAAAAAATATGCCAATATATTCAAGCAATGATTATAAGTTGGTTAGTAACCCATTAAATAATGACAATAAAGTAATACCAGAAGCCATTAATGCTTATAATTTATATACGTTTACATTAAAAGAAAAAGAAAGTAGAAAATTTAAACTATTAGTATTTATGCATGAAGATACACCAGCCATAGAAGAAACAATGAATGCCACTTGGAATGGAAAAATCACCTTAAGTGTAGATTATAAAGAAGATGTATTTGCAGAGTCTGGAACACTGCGATATATAAATTATTATGAAGATAAAGGAATGTGGAAAGAAAAAGAAAATATAACGAAGATTGTTATTGAAAATAAATTAGAACCCAAAACAGGTGAAGGAGTCATTAAAAATGATGAAAGTGCTAATAGTGACGGAAGTGTAATGAGTTATCTTGTACCTCAAGAGGGTGGAACATATATTGCTTATTTACAAGGTAAGGGTGGAGTTAAAGCTAATCCAGACTGTTGGAGTGCCTTTCATGGCTTTACTAAAGCCACAACAATTGAAGGCTTAGAAAACTTTGACACAAGAAATGTAACGGCTATGGCCCATATGTTTTCTAATTCTGGATTTACAAAGTTAGACTTAAGTAATTTTGATACCAGTAACGTTACAACAATGAATCAGATATTTGCAGGGTTAAGTAAAATGCAAGAAATAAATTTAAAAAATTTTAATACCAGTGAAGTAACGGATATGGGTGCTATGTTTGCCGAAACTGGAATTAAAAAATTAGATTTAAGTTCGTTTGATACAAGTAAAGTAACCAATATGAACGGAATGTTTCGCGGTATGCCAAATATCACAGAAATAAATTTAAATAATTTTAATACTAGTGAAGTAAAAGATATGGGTGGAATGTTTGGAGGTAGTAGATTTAAAAAATTAGATTTAAGTTCGTTTGATACAAGTAAAGTAACCAATATGAACGGAATGTTTCGCGATATGCCAAATATCACAGAAATAAATTTAAATAATTTTGACACAAGTAATGTTACGGATATGAGCAACATGTTCGAAAGTTATTATGGTAGATCAAATCTTCAAAAAATAGATATAAGTAGTTTTGATACGAGTAAAGTAGATACTATGTTCAGAATGTTTTGTGGTTTAAACAGTCTAACAACATTGATTCTAGGTAAAAATTTTGTAACGAATAATGTAACAAATATGGGTGAAATGTTTGGATCAATTTATACAGGCCTTCAATTAACTGAATTAGATTTAAGTAATTTTGATAC
>CANRJW010000009.1 GCA_947631035.1 uncultured Bacilli bacterium | reverse complement strand
TTATATATATATATAATATTAACCAGATATACTTGTTATAACTGGTTATAATAATTATATTTATAATATATATATATATATATATATATCTAGTTTATATTTATTTTATATCTAGTTTATATTTATTTTATATCTAGAGTATGTATGTACGAGAGGAGCGATTGAATGAAAGGGTACACACTTGCAGAGTTAAAAAAGAAATACGCTGAAATGAGTAAGAAGAAAGGTTACAGGGGCTGGCATGAAGCAACTAAAAGGGATGCAGGTAACGTACCCCTCAACAATGCCATTTTTAACATGATGATGGGCAGCTCTAAATCAGTAGACATGGCTCAAGTAAACACAAATAATTTTGTAGGAAATGCTCCAGCAACATCTAGTGCACCTGTAGCAGCTCCCGATGGTGGAATTGGAATGGTAGGAATAGCCGAAGATATTAACAATGAACCCTTAACACTGAAGGTTACTTTTGACGACGGAGATTATCTTGTTACTCAATACGAGGGGACATTAAGAAAAGCCAGAGATCAATTTGTCGGAAGAGCAATAAAGTGGGAGGATGAACCTGCGAATGCAGAAAAAACAGGTGTTGACGTAAAATTAGTGTCAACATCTGACCATGTACTAAGGAATAATAATATGAAAATTCAAGAATCTATTAGTAGCAGTAAAATTGATGAAGTAATCAGAGGTTTAGGTGCTGTTGCAAACCTTGCGGCTGAAGATTGGATTGCTTTAAGAGATGACCCTAAACTTGATACTGAAAAAGAAGATCTTTGGATGTATGGTAATGAGGTAAGAGCTTTAATGGATTATGTTTTCATGGATAGAAAATATAATGATGCCAATGAGATTCGTCATGAGTATGGAAGTGCAATAGGTGTAGGTGTCAATCGTGTGCTTAAAGAGCTTAGTAAGAAAGAGTATGATGATTGGAAAGTCAATGCAGATGCTAAATCCGCTGAGCTTGATGATAAACTTAAGAAAGCAGATCCTTTCAATTCTCTCGACGAAGGCTTTAATAACAATGAGCACGCACTTATTGAAAGAATCAGCGGCCTTAAAGATGGTGAGATTTTAAGGTTAGAAAATCTCCGTAGTGATGCAAATTTGGAAGAACCATTAACACTATGCATTAAAAAGAACCCCAAATTCCCCGGTAGGTATATTCTTTGGAACGAAGGTAAAGATAGTGGTGAAAAGCTTAATGTTATAAACTTCTCATCTCTTAATAATGCTGTTGAGTGGGCGAAACAGACAGATGAGTTCTTACTTGAGGGAAAGAGGGATAGATAATGGAAGATACTATTGAGTTATATTACCCTGATCTTCATATTGAATTTGATTATGGTTCTACAGATTGGGAAACAGGTCGAGGTACTAAAGAGTTTGACGAATATGTAGAGTATACATACGTTGTAGATAAAAACGATGTAAGAGAAGCTATAGCTAATCTTATACCTGAAAACGAATATGGTGATATAGTTAACGGCAGTGAAGATGAATATGAGGCTATCTATGACTATATAGATGAACATTTTGATGAACTTTTTGATAAATATGAAGAAGAGATTTTGAATATTTTTAGATCAAAAGCTGAGATGGAAGCTTACGACAAGATTGATCCCGAAGATTATGAAAACAGTCCTTTTGATGAGGGTTTAGAAATGAATGAAAGCACAAATAACAAGTGGAGCAAAGATCTCCAAGACAAATTAAATTTTCTAAAAAACCACAAAACATATGAAGGTAAGTTTTCCAGAGATGTTAAGATCTGGGACTTAGGTCTCACATCCGAACAGGAAGATTACTTTGATGACTTTCTTGAAAGTGGTTTTCTTGAAATGTTCTGGGATGCAAATAAGGAATTAGCTAGAGACATTTATCAAGAAGGTAGGCAAGGTGGCCATTTGGTTCTTGATGTTGATTACGGTGAAGCTCCTTTAGAGTATGACCCATTTAACTTCAGAGTAGATGATGTTGATGAGGCCTTTGAGCTCTGGTGCAACAATGAATATGGGTTATATTCTCATGAGTATGCTTACACTGATGAAGAGATGGCAAAGTTAAAGCAAGAATTCGTTGATTGGTTTAACAGTGCATATGATACAGTTGTTGACTTTGATGATAGAGCAGAAAAACTTGTAGATTTATTTAAGCAAAATCTTGATAACTTTATTGAACGAGAGAAAGCACCTTCAGAGGACCTTACAGAAACAATGTTTTCAGAGGTGGAAAATATCGAAGAACCAGAATTAGATAAACTTAATGAATATGATGAAATAGATGAATCTTATTTTGATGAAAGTGGAGAGCCAATTAATTACACAGTCGAGGATGAACATGGCTCCATTCTTTACATATCTGAAGATAAATTTGATGCTATTAATTGGGCGGAAGAGAATTTTTTGTACGAAGAACCTAAGTTAATCCGTAAGCACACCTACTCAAAATTCGTTGATGAAGATGAGCTTGATAGTGAGATTGTTTGGACTGCAAGTGACTACGAGCATGACGATTTCGACGAGGGCTATGATGATGCATCAGATGAACTTCCCGAAATAGGAGAAGATTTAGATTACAACCCAGATTTTGATGATGATTTTGCAGGTCACCATTACACATCATATGATTTTTATAAAGCACAGCAGGAATTCAGCGATGAAGAAGCTTTTGAAAATAGAGATCCAGATCGTTACGATGACAAGCATGCAAAAGAATGGATGAAAAAACACCCCCATGGTTGGTACAATTCTGAATCAGATTATGGTGTAGGTGATGAAGAAGATGAAGGCCCAGAAGAGCCTTTATATGAAGATCTAAACGGTCAAATATTAGAATTCAATGATGGTACTTATTTTTATGTGCAGAAAAAAGGTAATAGTTTAATTGCAGGGAATGCTACTAATACTGGTATTATTCCTGAATTTGAAATAGAATATGATGAAGATAAATCTGAAGATGAAAACCTACAAGACCTTTATGACATAATAATTGAAGAACATCCTGAATTCCTTGAAGAAAATTATCAATGTAATCATAATTCTTTAAACACATTAGAAGAAAAATATTTTAATTATAACAAATATAAGCTCCCCCATGATGTAGTTGATTTTATTGTAAAAACAGCAGAAAAAGACATCGATGAAAGACTTTACTTTAACGACCATGATTGGTCAAGTATGGACAGTTCAGAGACTTCAGATTGGGTAATGGATAGAATAGAAATTCAATTCCCAGGTTGGAAGTGGACAGACGAGAACATGAGCTACGTTGAAGCAGTCGTTGATGACATTTTCGATGATATGAGAAAAAAAGCATTCAGTGAAGGTGTAGCAGGTGAAGAGCGCAACAAACTAAAAGAAGCCGCAATATCGGATTTAGATGTTGAAATTCAAGAAACAGGTTATGATGAGCTTATAGATAAAATTCAACGCAACATTGATGACCTAGAAAGAGAAGAAAGATTTTTAACTAGACAAGCACCTAGAGAAATAGGTAAAGGTGGAAATTTTGATTCTCAAGAAGAAATAGATAGTGCATTAGCAGCAACTCAAAGAGAACTAGAAAGAGAAAGAGCAAAACTTGCTATTGTAAGAGGGCAACAGAATGGCTAAGAAGGAATTTAAGCATAAACTAAGTGAAGCAGTGGAAAAAATGTCATATGATGTTCTTCCAGAAGCTAAACCAGAAGATTTTGAAATAACTACAGTAGCTGCAGTTTCCGAACCTTTTGCAGATGCAAGAGCTAGGAATAAAGCTGCAAAAGAAAAATTTAAGAAAATGATAGATATAAGAACCAAACAAGCAAAAGAAACGCTCGGGCTTGATGATCAATTAAAAGAAAGACAGGCCAATGGTAATGGTAAACTAGTTGAATCTGCCGGTACAGGTGATGACATCATGGAAGCGTTTAGATCAACAAAATGGGTAGCTCAAGATAAAACAAATGATGTACTTAGTGATGAATTACAATCATTAAATGTTTATAATGAGCGTTGTTACATAACTGCAACAAATTTACTTTACCAACGTTTTAATGAAGCATTCAAAGAAGCTTCAACAGCCTATAAGAGAGACTATGCAGTTATAACAGATGGAACAGCCCCTGCTAAAATTTCTCTTGATGAGAGTTTATTTGAAGCTATTGAAAATAAAAAACCAGTTAATAATAATAAAAAATTAACAGAAGCAAAAATCATTACGGATGCAAGAGAATATAAGCCCTGGCAAGGTGCAGTTACTACCTATGAAAAAATCCAGGAAGCAGGTAAATTAGATGATTTTTATGCTCTACTTGATGAAGCTTATCCATCAGGTATTGATAGTCAAGCATTAAACGATCTTCTTTGGTTTGACGCTAATTGGGTATATGAAATGCTTGGTATGGAGGTTGAGGAATGAAATTTATAAAAGAATCTATTGAATTTCCAAGCTCAAAGAATAAAGTAAAAGAGTGTGTTCATCCTCTCAGAGAAGAAAAAAGAATTTCCAGAAAATGGGGTCACACCTGGTACTTTGATGATAATTACGATATCGTAAAAGTAAAAGCCAAGGATGGTACAGTATTACGCAGAGGCGAACCGTTTGAAGCTGAAAATGGAGGTAAATTAGTAATAAATGGGTTTGATCCAGATACCAATACTGTTTATGTAGTAGAGGCAGATGATTATGATCCTAATTTTGATGGTGGTGCTGATTATGCAGTTGAAGATATTGTAAAGATTTTCAAATATTGGGATGAACAGCCTGTAGAAAATACCAGCGCAAAGGGTCCAGAACTCACATCTAGTAAGGGATTAAAAGAAAGCAATTTAGTTACTATAAAATTTAAAGATGAAGAATTAAAAGACCTACCCGGCTTCCCTACAGATGCTTACTGGTACACCAATAGATATGCAATTACGTTTGATTATAAAGAAACTTCAAATACCTGGCTTGTAAAGGGTGAAAAAGAAGATATTGACAGATTCATCAAATCTTTTGGTCTTAAGGCCACTGATGAATCTCTTAATGAAGAAACAGAACATGCCATCTATAGAGTTACATATGTAGTAGATAAGGATGCAAATATCTTTAGTGCTGTGATGATTAATGCTCGTGGCGAAGCTGATGCACAATCAGTTTTCTTAAAGAAATTCCCTGATACAGAAATTCTTGGTATTAGAAAGTTAGATGATAGAGAAGTAGAGACCAACAAGAAAAAGGGAATGAGTCTTATCGAAGATCTTGAAGTAGGTGAACTCGAACATGAAGAAGCTGAGGAGGGAAACAATCCTGAGCCTCCTGTTGCTGGTGAAGAAAGTGCAGCAGCTTCATTAATTAATTCCTTAATTAGAGATGAATGGTTAGCCATTGAACAATATAATAGCGCAATGGTTAATTTAAAAGAATATGGTGTGGACGAAAAAATAATTGAAGTTCTCAACCACATTATGTTTGATGAAAATACACATGTAGGGAATCTTCAAGAAGTTCTTGCATTACTTGCTCCAGCAACTAACAAGATAGAGAAGGGTAATGAGCAAGCAGAGCAGATTCTCAATAATGAAGATACCAAAAGTGGAGATGATAAATAATGGAATATGTTGAAATAGGCGCAAGACGCGATGCTTATAGTGTAGAAGATATTATTAATAGAACCCTTACCGTAGGTGAGTTAATTGAAATCCTTGAGGATTTTGATGAGAGTACCCCCGTGGTTTTAAGTCACGACGGTGGTTATACTTACGGCGCAATTCATGCAAGCCGCATTACTGCGGAAGAAACAGATGCGGAGATGGATGAAGATTACGAGGAAGAAGAGCTCAAAGCAGATGATTTGTTTGACGAATCTTGGGATAATAGTGATTCTAAAAATCTGAACGAAGAATGTCTTCACTGCGATGACGATGATAATGAAAATGATGACGAGGATGACAAGCTTGAATGTGATGATGACTTCGGTGAGCATGAAAATTCTTACAATGTAGATGAAGCATATTCATTCAAAGGTCTCAATGATATATTTGGTGGCAAAACATTAGCGGAAAGTCTTCGCCCTAGAGAGATCAAGAGAAAGAAAAAGTAACATGTTTGTGGAGGTGACCAAATGTTACTACAAAGAGAAAATATAAAAAGACCTGTTAAAAGAGTTCCAGTGAGAGAATCAGTGGATGATAGATTATATTTAACTAAAAAGAAATCTCCATTGAAAGAAGATGATGATGATGTTATTATAGACTTTGATGATGATGTAGACGGAATCGAATTTGAAGGTGGTGTTTATCAACCTAAAGAAGATAAATTTAGTCTACCCTCACGCGGCTCCAACATCAGACGCTCACCAGATAGCACACAAGCAATCTTACTCGAAATTAACGACAGGTTAGCAAATATAGAAGACATGCTTAGAAAGGGAATGAGTAATAATAGTCAAAAAGTAACTGTTACTACTCAACAAACAACAGAACCTGTAAATGAATCTTTAGTAAGCGGCGATATTATGGGCAGGTTAAGACCTCCCCAGAATGTTGTTCCTGAAAATTCTATGTTGGGAGAAATCCAATCGGTATTGGCTCAACAAGCTAGTATGGATGGTAATGATTCCCAAATGGCCGGAGCAAATGATGTTTCCGGAATTTGTACTCTCCCTACCTCTGCATATGATGACGAAGTTCCTGACATAGAATAAACAAAAATAATGAAGAGGGAAGAAAAATGCCTTTAAATAGATTTATGAACTACAAATTAGTTCCTGAAAATTATGTACCAGACAATATACATCAATCTCAAATCCAACCCAAGGAACCAAAACTCCCTCTTGTTATTTATAATAAGCAGGGAGACCCAATTGGATTTACTTGGAACTATGGGGACACTATATACCTAGAATTTGATACTACAGGAAATGTTACCTATGACCCGGGGGATCCTGGATATGTAGAACCTACTTTAAGTATTGAGGAAAGCGCGGACACGTATTTAAATTCAAAAACCCCTTCAGACTATCCTCATTATAAGGATAATGGAATAAGATTAAAGAGCAATTCCACATCTACCACAGGACAGGAAAAAGAAGAAGAAGGAACAACCTCTACAACTACAGAAGAAGATGAGAATACAAAAGACGTAACTGAATATCTAGATGATGATAATAAAGATGATTCTAAAATATTCCAGGTGCTAATTTATAATTTTAGATATGAAGTTGTTGCATGGTGCGAGGTAAAAGCGGCCTCTAAGGTAGTTATATTATCTGATAGCTTCTATCCCTGTAGCTTAGTTAAGGGTACGTACAAGCTGAAGCTAAATTTGATAGATAAAAATGCAGGAACCCAGATGACTTTAATACCATCAAACAACGGTGCAGGAGAAGACTGCATTATATTCATTAAGTAAGGTGAAGTAAAATGCAAAACAATTTAGTTACAACCATAAAAGCATATTATAAATTAAGTCCAGATGAGCTAAGCAACTACGTTAGAAAGTCTGATTTAAGCACAGAGCTAGAAAATTACGTTAAAGAGGCCCCCACGGATGGTTTTACCTATGGTAGAAGAGATAAACAGTGGGTTGAACTGGAAGCATCTGCAGTTAGAAATATAAGACTAAGATGGGGTACAAGCAGAAATGCTGTGCTAAACAATGACTCTATAGTCAGTTTAGAGAACAGAAAAGATCTGGATACTCAATACTACAAAGAGGGTGACGATGTTTTCACCTACATGCCTACAGTTTCAGTGCCTGAAGATAGCTATGTATGGTTATGTTGTTCTCGTAAAATAGTTGGGGTTAAGTGCGAAATAGGTGAAGGGTACCTGGGACCCTGGGATTACAAGCTTGTACCAGGTGCTGATACGCCGGATTCTAGTACAGTTATCGGTGCAGACGGGCTGCCCTACTATTGCTACAGAACGGATAGCATGCTAAGTGCAGGCCATACATGGAAGCTGTTTGTAGAAATCAAAGTACATAAAGAATCTGACTAAACCTTCTACGGTGTTCTAAAAATTCAAGGGAGTTTACTTACATGATTACATTACCCTTTAAAGTAGATCCCGGTGTAGCCGACAGATATGTTACGGAAGCCGGTTATATACACAGTAGCTTTGTTCTGGTGGAAGACTTTGAGGGTCTCCGAGAACTTTTAGATACAACTAAATATAGATTAAGTTCCGGTACTCCAATATTTGTAAACAAATTTGGTAAAATTTATAAATATGTGGAAAATGAAACCGATATATCCAAGCTACCTAACTTTGATTTTCTAAAAGAAGATCTTACATCCGGGGATGTTTATGGATGGAAAGATAATACTTACTACAACTTAAGTGAAGTATTCAAAGATTACGCTACCATAGAAGATTTGGAAAAAGCAATAAAAGAACTTCATGATACTTTTTCTACACAGGTGGTAGATTTATCAAATAGATTAAATAAGGAAATAGATGATAGAGAATTAGCAGATCTTACTCTTAAGCAAGAAATGCAGGGCTACTTAGCTACTCTCCAAAATAACATCACCACCATAGAAAATAACCTTAATGCTGAGATAATAAGGGCTACCAACGAAGAGAGAATTATCAAAGGTAACCTAAATGCAGAGATTGGAAGAGCAACACAGGCAGAAGTTCTCTTAGAGCAGAAGATAGACAACTCTTCTGATGCTCTCAATAAAAGAATAGATGACGAGATAACAACTAGAGAGCTAATAGACGAAAAGCTTGCAGATGCAATAAAAACTGAAAGAGAAAGAGCTGAAGGTGTTGAAGCTAATATAAACAAGAAAGTAGGCGGAGGCTTCATCGACGGTCAGGGCGGCATTCAAAGCATAACTGATAGAATAAAGTACGATGAAGATCAGCACCAGTCAGATTTCTTAAATCTGCAAGATCGTATAGATGCAGATAAAGAAAGACTAAACGAAGAGATAAGAGAGCGTACAGAAGGGGATAATGCTCTTAAAGCAAGAATAGAGCAAGAAGAAGTTAACAGACAGGCAGGTGATAGTGCTCTTAGTAAAAAAGTAGATGATGAAATAGCTGCTAGAGAAGCTGCTGATACTACACTTCAAGAAAACATAGATACTGAAGCTAAAGCTAGAGAAGATAAGTATAATGAGTTAACTCAAGCTATCCAAGACGAAGTTACTGCAAGAGAAACTCAAGACAATTACATTCAAGGCCAAATAGGTAATGGTTTTAGCAGTGATAGTGGAAATACTGTTTGGGATAGATTGCAAAAAGAAGTAGAGGATAGAAAATCAGAAGATACTCGTATCTACGATGATCTAGATAAGAAAATCTCTGATGAGGCTTCTACAAGGGCTTCAGAAGACACTCGAGTAGAAACAACTCTTCAGCAAGAAATTGACGACGCCCTTAAAAAGCACGACGAAGACATAACTAACCTAGAGACAGAACTTAAAAGCTATACAGATAAGCAAGTAAGCACAGAAGCAGAAAGAGCTACAACTGCTGAAAAAGATCTGCAAACCAACATTGATAATGAGGTCACTCGTGCTACTAACAGAGAAAATGAGCTAGAAGAGAAGATAGATACTGATATAAGTGCAGAAGCCAGCGCAAGAGAGCGGGCTGATAATGCTCTTAAAGATCAAATAAGCAATCTAGAAGCAAAGCACGATAATGATATAACAAAACTAGAAGGTGAAATATCTTCCAGTAATGAAGGGCTACAGCAAGAAATTCTGGATAGGAAAGCTGCTGATATCGACTTAAAAACAAATCTTGAAAAGCAGATACAGGACGAAGCTGTCGCACGTGAGAGCGCAGATAACACGATAGACTCAAATATTTCCGATCTTACTGATAGATTAGACGCAGAGATTGAAAGAGCAAAAAGTGCGGAGGGTGAGCTTACAGACCTAACCACATCAAACAAGACATCCTTAGTAGCTGCAATTAATGATGAGGTAAGTAGAGCTAAAGCAGCAGAACAATCAAATGCAAATGCAATAGCTACGGAAAGAACAAGAGCAACAGGAGTGGAACAAACCCTCCAAAATAACATTACAAGTGCTACGGCCAGTCTTAATGCTACCATTGAACAAACAAAGCAAGACCTAGAAGAAGAAATTACACAAAGTGCTTCTGCGCATACATTAATCAATCAAAGATTAGACGCAATAGAGGGAGTTATTCCTGAGCAGGCCAGCAAAGATAACCAACTTGCAACAAGAAACTTTGTTAATAGTTCAATTCAAGCAAGTGCTGCTAGATTCTTAACTCCAACAGAGGATGGAAAATCTCAATGGTCAAGCTTCACAGTTTTGCAGGCTGGTCCTTGGTACTATGAGGGACAGTTAACTCAGCCTACAAACAACGACTATGCAGTGTTCCTAAAATCCGCAGAAGAGAGTGGCAGCGGTGTTGTGGAACAGTGGAGAGCTTTGTACCAAAAATCAGGTTCAGAGGAAGGTCACTGGGCTGAGCAGTACAAAATGGGATCTGCTTTTACTGCGGCACAACAAGCAGCAATAGACTCGGGTATTACAGAAGATTTAGTTACTCAGATAGGGACAAACCAGTCTAACATTTCCAACCTTGATTCCAAATTAACTCAACACATCAGCGACTCAAATAGTAAGTTTATGACCAGGGTTGATCCTACTTTTTCAGGTAAGATGACACCTACGGCTGGAAGTGAGATTGATTTTACAGAAGGTACGTTAAGAGTAAAGGAGCCTGTAGACAACACAGAGGCAGCAACTAAATTATATGTAGATACAGCAGCAGCAGATAGCTCTTCTACTGCAACTGAAGCAGCCAATCAATATACAGATAATAAAATCGCAGGTCTGGACGTTTCGATAACCGAAGAAACCAATAAATATATTGCTTCTATAACCCAAGAAAACGGTGTTGTGACAGCCACCAAGAAAACACTTCCAGTTATAAATGTTGAAAGTACAGCTCCCATAAATGTTTCTTCCACCGATAGCGTATATAACATATCTCATGCAACCAAATCAGTTGCGGATGGAGGTGTACAGCAAGATGCTGTTGCATTTTTAACTTCCGTTACTTCAGATGCAACAGGACACCTTGAGAGCTATAAAACAAATACGTTAGAAAATGCATTAAAAGCATTGGGCGTAATAAATATTTATGGTAGAAATGCTACCGATTTAGCATAACGACAAAAAACATTGAGGTAGATCAAATGGCAGACATTAAAACAGTCTTACACATAGGTACAGGCACTACAGAGGAATGGAGTGCCGCCACAAAACCTCTTGATAAGGGCGAGGTGGGCTATGATAGTGAAGCACATTTATATAAGGTCGGTGACGGTACAACATTATGGTCTGATCTACCGATTCCAAATGAAACAAGCGGCCCGGTAGGCCCTACAGGCGCTACCGGTAAAGATGGAACGCAGGGCCCCACAGGCGCTACCGGCCCTACTGGTAGAGATGGTTTAGTAGCCACAGAGATAACTAACGGTAAAAACTTAGACGATTACTGTGGAGATACCTACCTAGGTTATTATTATGCAGGTAGTGGAAATACAGTTACTAATAAACCTTCGAGTATTGATGCTTTTGGCATGCATGTGGTTAGAGTTGCCCTCGGTTATTATGCTCAAATACTGGAAGGAGCAAATAGGTTACCTAACACCATCTGGATGAGAACCTGTACAGATACTACAAGCAAGACGTGGTCTTCTTGGATACAGAAAGGTGCAACAGGGGCTACCGGTGCCATTGGGCCTACAGGTGCAGCCGGAGGTATTGGTCCGGTTGGCCCAACAGGTGCAAAGGGTGATATCGGTCAAAGTATTCAAGGCCCAACCGGAGCTACCGGTAAGACTGGTGCGATTGGTCCTACGGGCGCCATTGGTGTTGCAGCTGGATTTGGTACCCCTACAGCAAGCGTCACAGGCATTACGGGTACTACACCTACAGTTACCGTAACCGCATCGGGCGATAATACTTCCAAAATATTCGATTTTACGTTCGGTTTTGGTGCACTTGCGGGTAAAACAACAATAAAGGATGCTGATGTAGCAGCTGATGCGAACATAGCACAATCCAAGATTAATGGATTATCCGATATACAAACCAAATTAAACAAGTTTTCAAATAATAGTTATTCTATTAGTCAAGCAGTAACAGCAAGAGAAAACGATATCCCTGCAACGTGGTATATTTTACTAGGTACCTTACCTGTAATTAGCAATTCAGGTAATTATGCTAGTATGAGCATTACAGGTAGATTAGGTGGATGGAATAAAAACAATTTTGCAGAAGTAAATATTCTTGTATCTGACAGAGATGGAGATCAAATAGTAGTAACTGCGTTGTCAGGAGATATGACGCAAGCCTGGCAAAGAATGGATGTAGTAACTTATAGGCAAACAGATAATACAACTAAAGTTTATCTCAAATTAAATAGTTGGTGTCTTTATAACTTGGTTGTAAACATATCCCAAGAAAATCTTGTTACCTGGGAGTATACAGGCACACCAATTAGACAAGAGCCTGAAGGTACTCTTGAATTACAAGCATCCACTACTGCAAACAGGTTTGAGTTATACAATGGTGCTGGTTATATAAATGGAAAAGAAATAACGACTGGAGATGTTTTAGGTAATTATTTACCCTTAACTGGTGGGACATTAACAGGCAACTTAAATGTACCAAATATTATATTCTCAGCATTAAAAGAACACAATAGTAATCCAGCAAACTTTATGACATTTGTTGGTAATAACTCAAGAAATGGGTTAGCATATAGCAGCATAGATGATATAAAAGCACAATTAAGTGATATAGGTGCTATTCCAATTATAGATTTGCGAGGAGTGTCGTAATATGGCCTATTATGATATTTATATAGGTAATAAACCTTACAGTTTATATATAGAAGACACGCAATATGATGTCTACCTAAAAGATCAAATTAATGCGAGTAGTATTTCAACTAATAGTCAAACTAACATGTCAAGCAATTCAGAAGGTACACATATAGACTCATCCGATTCCCGCAAGTAACAAGAATTAAGATGAGCTAGATATTTTTTTTTTATTAAATTTATTAGAGGTGTATTAAATATGCCCAATTTAAAAGAAGTTATAAAAGTAACAAAATCGCAGATGAAAACTCTAATAAGTGGCGGTTCTGTTAATAATCATACACTACAGGACGATGTACTCTATGCCGTCGAAGGGGGAGCTCCTACCACAGGTCCTGTTGGTCCCACAGGTGCTACTGGTGCAAAAGGTCCGACCGGAGCTACAGGTATTGCTGGTCCAACAGGTGCTAAAGGCAATACTGGGAACACGGGACCGACCGGTGCTACAGGTGCTACAGGCGCCAGGGGGCCCACAGGATATACTGGTTCTAGAGGACCCACTGGCTACACCGGTGCAGTAGGTCCAACAGGCGCTACAGGTTCTAGAGGACCCACGGGGTATACTGGAGCTACAGGGCCTACCGGCGCCACGGGCTCTAGAGGGCCGACAGGTAGTACAGGTGCCACGGGGCCTACAGGCCCACAAGGAGTAGCCCCAAGTAATGTACTATTGACATCAGGTGGCACAATGACTGGTGGTATTACCATGTCAGGTACTCAAGATCTTCAATTTGTAAATGCAGATCCTGGAGATATTGTTTTCTATAAAGGAGATCCCAGTAGTATAGCAAATGAGGTGGCCAGAATATATGCATCTCCTAATGATGCTTCTGGAAATATCTTACACATACGTATAAATGGTGCAACATTAGAATATGTATTTAATGTAAATGGTACTTTCACCAGTCCGGGGCAACTTCTTTCCGCCGGGCACAGGTGTTACACCTCTGCTTACCCGCCCCCTTATCCAATTGGAACCGGTGGTGGAACAGTAAATGGTCCCATCTTTGTTCCACATGCTGGCGGAAATAATGCAGGTATAAATGGTGTTAAATTAGGTTTCTTTGATCCAAGTACTAATCACTCTACCCATGGCCTTGGTTCTGATATAGGTAATATCCCGCATAATTTTGCTTTAATTTGTACTAATGCTGAAAGTGCTGGCACTTATGGAAGAATAAGTTTTAATACACACACAGAGGGTTCTAGTACTTACAAGACAATGGGGTATATTGATTCTTCTGGGCGTTTATTCATTAGAGGTGGGAATGAAGAGGTTTACTCGCCGAGCAACCCGCCTCCTGCAAGCGGGGGGTCTGGCGGGATCGATGTAAGCTATGACCGAGCCTCGATGTCGTCCGAAGATGTTTATTTCCTCGATCTTCCTCCTTCGTTTCATTCTTACCTGTATTTTATCACCTTATCGGGAAACATAGAGTTAGATTCGGCAGGCAAGAGAAGGGTCGACTTGCCCTTCGCCGACATTCAGCTCACGATCAATCCCGCATGGAGTTATTGTGGAAGTAGCGCAGGAGACTGGTATTACAATACTGCACATTTCACGTTGTTGATCACGCGTTCTGCCGTAAGTGGTAATTATACCATCATTGCAGATGGGCAAGCTCTTGGCAATGTATTTACGTCAGACCCGAAAGCTGAAATTGAGCTCACAAGCGGGACATCGACGGAATCGATCACGATCCAATACACGAGACTTGGTTGGAGGACGAGTTAAAAATGGAAAACATCGATTTTGAAAAGATCAAGGAAGCCGTGGGGGCGAAGGAGGTCATACTCGCACAGAGCGTCGGGAGCAGGCTCTACGGCGTCAACAACCCCCGCGACGACGATATTCTCATCGTTGTCGATCAAAAGAAAGACAGGTGGAAATACGTCATAGACGGGAAGGACATCTTTGTCATAGCTGCCAAGGAGTACAGAAATTATCTTATGGATCCCGGGGGCGCAGATCCTCGTGGGAATATTTGTGCCCTCATGGATCATGAGGCAGCAAAGCTCAATATCCGCGATTCCGTGCATTATGGTGAATGCGAAGAACGGGATATAGGCCTTTTCGATAACAAAGAAAGGGCTCTGCGGCGGGTCATTGAATTTGGCGACGTCAATTTCTTTCACCCGCATATCCGAAACAAGAATGGAAAGCGGGGCTGCGCGAAGATGATGAGCTGGGCGTTGTGGTATTACTATGCCTTCCTTAACGGCTCCTTGGAGCTCACGGCTCAACAGCAGAATGCGATCCAACTCTGTCATGACGGAAACCTCCCGATATCGGAAGCGCAGGAATTGAGAAAGAAGATCGTTTCCTTGCTTACCTTGTGAATGTTATAGATACTGAAACTAATTATATTTCTGCTACCGGCTATTACAGAGAAGGTAATACACGGTGCCCAGTCATAGCAATAAGCAGTCAGCTCTCCACCGGAAACGTCCGCGCTATCCTCCTAAATGGTAATTCTTTGCTACACCGTGATATAAAATCCGGTACAATACAAGATGTTGTTCAAATTTACTAATCTATTTAAAATGGAGTCAAAAAATGTGTAATATATCCAACGGCGGATTTATAAGCCTTGTAAGAGGAGATTCATTTGAGGCTCCTCTATTCATAAATGAAGGTACAAGAGAAGTTCCGGTGAGGTTTGAAATTGTTAAGCATCCGGAAGCTTCAGTATACTTAGGAATAATGGAATATCACCAAAACTTTGAAGATGCATTAATTAGAAAGTACTATGATGGTCAAGACTGCAAAAAAGATTTTGATGATAAAACATATAATATAGTAAATAAAGAGGGCGACATTGTAGTTAAGTTGAAACCTACAGATACTGAGTATTTACTACCCTGTAAATACTATTATGAGGTAAAGGTAGACAGAGGAGATGGTAGAATAAATACCATTATTCCTAAGACAGAATTTTTCATTTTAAGTTAAAGGAGTCAACAAGCTGATGATGGACTACTTATACGGGGAATTACTTGATAAAATAACACCTGTAGAATATGAAGGAAAGGACACAGAGACAGCCAAAACAACTGTAGATAATGAAAATAGAGAGATATCAGTCCAGGTTCCTTTTTTAGATAAAAGCGTAATAAAAGAAGGATCTTTTGTAGATAATACAACTAAGAGTATAGTGGATGTTATTTCTTCTACAGATGATGGTGTCTATTCATTAGAAGCTACCATTGATAACGGTAAGGTTTCCCTGCAATACGGTACCAAGCTTGTAGATACTGAAAAAGAAAGAGCAGAGAGTGTTGAAGGCAATCTTCAAGATTTAAATCTAGAGTTAGATAGATCAAATTTAGTAGCTGCTATTAACTCAGAATACGAAAGGGCCTCCAATATTGAAAAGAATCTAGAAAGAGCACTCATCAAAGAAATAGAAAGAGCTAAAGCTACCGAAGGTAATCTTGAAGATCTTAACGAAGGGTTAAACCGAGATAATCTTGTAGATGCCATTAATTCTGAAAATGAAAGAGCAAAAGCGACTGAGGAAGCATTTACCACAAGGCTTGGTAACAATGAAGATTTAAACACAGAAGATAAAACTACCATCGTTGGTGCTATTAATGAGGTTAATACAAATCTAAAAGCAGAAATAAACAGGGCTACCACAACGGAGGGTCAATTAGATTCTTTAGATACAGAAACAAAAGAGAGCCTTGTATCCGCTATAAACGAAGTACACAACGATGTAGATACAGAAGCAGCTAGAGCTAAAAGAGTAGAAGGCAATCTTGAAGACCTAGAAACATCAAATACAGAAGATCTTGTTAAAGCAATCAATTCTGAAAGAAGTGATAGAATGAAAGCTGACGGAGATCTTTCCACAATAGAACAAGCCATTAAAGGTGAAGATTTAGTAACATCTCTTAATAATGAATATACAAGAGCTACAAATGCTGAGAAGGACATTAATGATAGAATAGGGGAAGGTTTTACATCAGACGAAACGGTGGCTAAAAAGATCAATGATGAAGTAAATAGAGCTACCGCAACAGAAGGCCAGCTTAGTGATCTTGAAACAGCAGATAGATCAAATTTAGTAGCTGCTATAAACTCAGAGGTAGAAAGAGCTAAGCAAGCAGAAGCTGACATAATAACATCTTTAGAGGATGGATTAAACACAGAAAAAGAAAGAGCAGAAGCTGCAGAAAGAACGTTAACAAGTAGCTTAAATACAGAAGCAGATGAACGCAGAGCAGCTGATACCACACTACAAAACAACATAACTGCAGAACAAGCAAGGGCTGAAGGTGTTGAGAGTGGATTAAATACAAGAGTTACAACAATTGAGGGTAAGGTACCTACACAAGCAAGCCCTACAAACCAGCTTGCAGACAAAAACTTTGTTAACTCATCTATAAATAACCTAGCTGCTTTTTATATTACAAAAGATGCTCAAGGTAACCCGTTTGATAATTACGCACAACTAGCAGCTGCAACTACTTTTTATTCAGGTGGAGCCTTAAGAGATCCCACCACCAATGATTATGCAATTGTGCTTGCTGATGAAACTAAAAAAGACGAATTAGGTGAATCGCCTACAACAAGGTATACCTATCAAGGCGGTGTGTACCCCGAGGGTCAATGGGAATATCAGTATATTGTAAATAGAACAACGTTAACAGCAGCTCAAGTAGCAGCTATTAACAGTAATATAACTGCAAATCTTACTGCTCAAATCACAACAAATAAGAATGATATTGCAAATATTAAATTGAAAGACAACGAACAAGATGCTACAATAAAGGACATACAATCAACAGCAGGTTCTGCATTACAGGGAGCAGAAATAGGCAATGTAACAGCAACCACGGGCCCTGTAGCAGCAACAGTAAGTGTCAATACAGTTAATAATAAATCAATTTTTGATTTCAGCTTTACCGTTCCTCAAGGACCTACTGGTGCCACAGGATCCAGGGGGCCTACAGGTAGCACCGGTTCTAGAGGACCCACAGGGTATACTGGTTCTACAGGACCTACCGGGCCCACCGGCTCTACAGGACCCACCGGTGCTAATGGACCTACTGGTAGTGCAGGTGCAGTAGGGCCTACGGGCGCAACTGGTGCGGTTGGCCCTACAGGCCCAGCAGGGTCAAGTTCCTCAGGATCTATGGGGCCTACAGGTCCTACAGGACCCATGGGCTTGACTGGTCCCACAGGGCCCGCGGGTGAGAGTGGTGTTGGTGTAATAACCATGTTAAACAACAGTTACACTACAGGACGATCCATCTATGCTCCCACACAGGTAGGGCCTACAGGTTACACGCTGTATGCAGCTGGTACCGGTGTTGCACCCTATTGGGGAGCGATAAAAATAGATGACGGTGAATTGACATAATTCATTTATATAAAATAGTGTATATCATAGTGGAGAACTAAACTTCTCCACTATTTTTTTTTTTAAGGAGAAAGAAAATTTTGAACTCCTATAAAGATGTAAAAATTTGTGTGTACGCCATGGCTGCAGATGAACCAGAAGCCTTCATTGATAGATGGCTTGATAGTATGAGCGGCGCAGATGTGATCACTGTTTTAATCACCAAAATACATAATCCTAATTTTGAGTACTTTAAGAAAAAGCAGCAACTGCCTGAATTTAAAGATAAATTAATAGTATGGGAAGAAGACATAAAACCCTGGAGGTTCGATTCTGCCAGAAATGCCAGTATGACATTGATCCCTAGAGACGACGTCGATGTTTGTGTCTGTACTGATATTGATGAAGTTCTTATTTCTGATTTTTGGGATGATCTGAGAAGGGTGGTTTTTGAGCATCCAAACTTTGAAAGAATCTACTATCAATATGCCTGGTCTCATGATGAAGAAACAGGTGAGCCTAAATGGTATTTTTGGTACGATAAAATCCATAAGCCCAATGGATGGTTCTGGGATTACCCTGTGCATGAAGCTTTAAAATGCCCTGATATGCAGAAATTAGGTTATAGTGGCTGCTACTACATGGATAGTGACAAGATTTATTTACATCACTATCCAGACAATACTAAGAGTAGAGGTAGTTATCTTAAACTCTTAGAACTACGGGCAGATGAGTATCCAGATGATACCTATGGTTTGTATTATTTAGGAAGAGAATACGGTTTTGTAAAAAATTGGGAAAAAAGTCTTCTTGCGTTTTTTAGATTATATACCAGACTAACAAGTAATAAAACCTTAGAGCAAGCAAAGCAAGTAGATGATATGTTAATGCTCCCTTCCCTTTGTTGTAGATTAGGGGATATTTTCTGGAAGCTAGGTATTAGAGATGATTCTGAATTTTATTATAAGAAAGCTCTCTACTATGATGATACTTTTAGAGAGGCTTACATAAAACTGGCACAGATATATGCCTATCAACCCGGTAAGTATAAAGAATGCTACAGTGTAATAGAAGAGATGAAATTAAAATCCAAGTATATTGCTGACTGGAGACTGGTAGATTATTACTGGAAAGATTGGAAAATAAATCAAATTCTTGCAGATGCAGCCTGCTGGGAAGGTGATTATGCAAAGGCTTTAATACTAATCCAAAAAGCGTTGCAAGACATTAAAACTAAAGATGATGAGAATGATGCATTTAAAGAGGGTTTTTATAATGACCTGAACTTCATTATTGAAAAAAAAAAATAGGGTGAATCAGAAGTGAAAATTATAGTTTATACAATATTAAAGAATGAGCTAAAAAATATAAGGGGGTGGCTAGAGAACGTCAAAGACGCGGACGGAATCTACTTACTAGATACCGGAAGTACAGACGGCTCCTGGGAACTTCTAAGTAGTAGCGAGATAGGAAATGCCTACCCTAATCTTCATCTTGCCCGAACTATTATAGATCCTTGGAGATTTGATAAAGCTAGAAACATCAATCTTCAAATGGTTTTATTAGATCCTGACATGGAAGAGGACATCAAACAAAACTCCATTGTTTGCTGGACCATTGATTTGGACGAGAGGTTTTGTTCTGATTGGTATGCGCTTACCAAAAAAGAGTACGAAGCTCATCCCAACTTTAGAAAACTAAGATATCCATATGCATGTAATCATGACGCAGAGGGAAACCCTATCAATATTAATACCTATGACAAGTGCCATAGGCTCATGGGTGCAAAATGGAGTTTACCTATTCATGAAATTCTGACATACGGGGACTCGGAGCAACTCTACATAGACGGTGAAATAAATATTTCCTGCGATAAGGTATTTGTACATCATTATCAAAACTTAGATACGGATAAGGAAAATTATAAGAGTCTTCTTAAAATGAGAATAGATGCAGATAGATATGATCTAGAAGCCATGAATCACTATTGTACTGAGCTTTTAAAAGATGGAAACCTTGGAGACAATTTTGATAAAGTTCTTGATATTATGTTGACAATGTATGGTAGATCTCTTCAATGCCAATGTAATTGGAGAGAATGTATTTGCGGCAACATAGCAGGGCAGTTGGCAGATTTAAACTATGACGAGTGTTGTTCCTGGTATGAAAAAGCAATTTCTTTTAACCCCCAGCTTAGAACTTATTATTTAAGATACTGTCTATATTTACTATATAATAAATTTGAAGCACCTAATCCTACAAAAGCAAGGGCGGTGATAGAAGCAATGAAAAATGCATCCACCACAAAGCAGGAAGCATGGAAAGAGATTCCCGGTGCTTTTACCTACTATTCTTACGAGGTAGAGGGAATAATAAAGTGTTGGTTAGGCCTTTATAAGGAAGCAGAAGAGTTATTTAATACTTCTTTGGAATTGCTGACAGAAGAAGATATTGGATACCTGGAAGCATTAGATAGGTTAGGAGGTTATTTAGAATTTGCAAGACAACATCAATGATTACGACAGTCTAGCTCTTAATGCTTACAGTGAAGGTAGATACAAAGATGCTGTTAATTATGGGCGCTTAGCACTTCAAGCTTCTCCAAAAGATAAAAGATTATATCAAAATTTAAGATGGTACAACACTGCTTATAAAAAGTACGCATACACAACCGTTCTTAGCAGCAACGATTATATAAATGGAATCATTGTTCTGGATAAAAGCCTAAAAATGGTGGAATCTAGTTATATATTATATTGTATAATAACTCCAGACATATCAAAAGAGAATAGGACAGTATTAGATAAATTAGGAATACCTGTAATAGAGAAAGATCAAATATCCCCCCCAGGTGCAGATGAAGACCATTCATTGAAATTCATTGAATCTTTGGATGGCCCGCAAGATGGAGGTTTATGGTGGCACCGAGCAATGGTTAAACTAAGTATATTTGATTTAACTCAGTTTAACAAGGTAGTGTACTTAGATGCAGATATGATAGTTAAACAAAATATAGATGAATTGTTTGATAGGCCTCACATGTCTGCAGTGCAGGATTGCACAACACTGGACGGCACTGCATTCGAAGACAGTACTAATAGTTTTAATTCCGGACTACTCGTAATTGAACCAAACCACCAAGAATTTGAAAACATCATAAATCTATTAAACAACTTTGACTCTCATGGTAAGTTAATTCATGACCAATGGATACTTCAAGAATATTTTAAGGATTGGAAAAGTAAACCCGAATTGCACCTGAGTCAATGGTACGCCCCCTGGACTACGAATTTTAATGTTGAAAATGCAGATTATTATTATTATTTGAAATCTAAAATAAAGGTACTGCACATTATAGATAAAAAACCTTGGAACTTATCTATAAAGTATTTTACTGAATATCTAAACAATTACCCTTATTACGCTAGACTTAATCTAGATTACATAGATACATTAAATCATACTATAAAGGAACTAAATGAGAAGGGAATAACAAGTTCTGATCTAAAATTAATTAGTTAACAGTTTAGGGAAAGATACAATTCTTTCCCTCTATTTTTGCTAAATTATATGGAAATATATGTAGAAAAAGAAGAGAATATAGAATGAGAGTTTTAAAAGGAATAGGGTACTGGTTTATCTCCTACACCTGGGGAATTATAATGACTCTTATAGGTTCATTTGTAGCCCTTGGGTTATTAATTACAGGACATAAACCTTACAGGTTCCATTACAATATCTACTTTGTAATAAAAAGTTTGCACGATTGTGGAACTGAATTTGGACCCTTCTTTATTTTATCTGAAGATTGCCAAAATAATTTACATATGAAACAACATGAAGCAGGACATGGTTTGCAAAATTTATGGTGGGGACCACTTATGCCTTTTGTAATTTGCCTTCCATCTGTATTTAGGTTTTGGTTAAGAGAATTTAAAACACAGAAACAAAAGTATACGTATACAGGCATAACAACAGGTATTGTTATGCTGATAGGTGCATTAGGTATTATATTATCCACGGTGTTGCTAGATAATTTTGTTGCCTTGATCATATTCATTTTTGTTACATGCTACGGGTGTATGATTTTTAGTTGGGCTTTTGATCAGGAGATCCCTCTTTATAGCCCCAACCTAGCAACTGCACCCCCCAAGTATGATGATATATGGTTTGAAGGACAGGCTTCAAAACTAGGAGAAAGATATTTTCTTGAATAAATTAAATAAATAAAATTGTTTACGAGCTCCTCTTATTATTGTTATTTGTTGTATTGGAGGAAGAGGGCTCTAATATACATAATAACAAATTTTTGCAATAAGGAGTGACAAGACTATGCCTATTTGGGCTCAAATTTTAGTTCCAGTTTTAACAGCAGTAGCAACTCTTGTAGCTACATCAGTAACCACTTATATTTTAAATGGTCCTAAAAGAAGAAGAGAAGAAAGAGAGGCTGAGATAAAAGCTTTACTTGATAAAATAGATACTCTAAGTAACAACATTGATGAAAGATTTTCACGTGCACAAGATAACACAAATGCGTTAAAAGCAGATACAAAACTGCTAAAGACGGGTCTACAGGCCATTATTAAGAATGACCTTAAAATAAGATACGAACATTGGATTACAGAAGGATACGCACCGCTTGATGCCAAAGAAGATCTAGAAAGAATGTATACTGTTTATCACTCACTCGGAGCTAATGGAGTTATGGACGGTATGAGAAAGGAATTCATGGAGCTCCCTGCAGAGAGGAAGAAGTAAATAAAGATTTGGAGGTAAATGCATATGTATAGTCTAATATTAGCTGATGGTTTTTTAAGCACTGCAAATTCAATAGTGGTTTTAATTACAGGTTTGTTTGGTTTAGTATCAGCAGGTGTTGGTGCATTTTTTGCAATCAAGAGTTTTGTTAAAGCAGCTAAAGATAAAAGTGCCAAGGAAATCTGGGCAATGATTGTAAATATGGCTGATGCAGCCATGAAACAGGCAGAAGCAAGTCAAGCGTCAGGTGCAGATAAGAAAAAGATGGTAGTTGATGCTGTTAAAGCCGGATGCAAAGCAGAGGGATTAGATATTGATGTTTTCTTGGATCAGCTAAGTGCATATATTGACCAGTGCATCAAGTTCCATAATGATATGAATGAATCCGCAAACATGGCTGCTGCTACAGCCCAGTAAAAAGAAAATAAAATATATTAGGTGGGGAGAGGTAACGTTTCTGCCTCTCCCCTTAAGGTTATAGTATATGGAACTAATAGGATTTCATGGTAGTAGAAAAAAATTTAATCAATTTTCTCTAAAATATTTTGGGCAGTCCGATGCTGGCCAATGGGGAGAGGGTGTCTATTTTTCTAATAAAAAAGAAGTTGCGCTTAGTTGGGGTAATATTATATATAAATGTAAATTACATTTTGACAAGCCGTTTATTGTCAGAAATGATGATACAAGAAAGATTGATTACTTTCTTAGCTTGGGAGAAACTAATAAAGAGAGCACGGATAAATTAAAGGAAATGGACTATGATGGGGTTATTTCCTACAGCGAAAATTGGTACATAAATGGTGAATCATTTGAAGCGGATCAATATGTGGTATTTGACCCTAAAGACATTGAAATCCTGGAAGTTGAAGAAACGAGTGAAAGTAAAGAAATAAGTGAAGCGTTTGAAACTCATAATAAACTAAACCCTAGACTATTTAATAATAGTACAAAAAAGATGAGAAGGGAAGTAAGAGAAAGGCTTATTGAAATTGCAGATAAATTTGTGGACAGCCTTAAAGAAGACGGTGTACCCCTAAAAGTATATGATTATTGGGTACTTGGTTCAAATGCTGCTTATAACTATACCTCAAAAAGTGACATCGATACTCACATAATTGTCAACATGGAAGATGTTGATGTAGCACCTGAAGTGCTAACCATATTATATAATTACGCTAAATCCAAATTTAATGATGATTATGATATCACTATTAGAGGACAAGAGGTGGAGTTATATATAGAAGATATCAACGCTTCTGCCATCTCTAATGGTGTTTATTCTCTTAAGAGAGATAAATGGATAAAAGAACCCGAGCCCATGAAAGAATCTTCAATTGATGTTACAGTTGAAGATGAATATAAAGAATGGGAATCAAAGTTTGATAATGCTATTGAATCTGAGGACATAGAAAAACTACAATCATTTGTTGATGATATCTACATTCTTAGAAAAGATAGTCTTGCAAAAGATGGTGAATTTGGTTTAGGTAATCTTATCTTTAAGGAAATGAGAAACCAAGATAAGCTTCAACAGATTAAAGATAAGATAAAAGAATTAGAATCTAAAGAATTAACACTTGAATCATTAAACGAAGCTGCTGATAATGAAGATTACTATAGATTTACTATTAAAAACAGAAATGGACGTGACATGGGTAAGTTTTCTAGAGTAATAAGCAAATTATTACCTTCCTACTATGATGAAAACTCTCCCCTTTACGATATAGATTATGATATGTACACAATTGAGCTAGATACTCCAATACCGCCCGATAACAAGATTACAAAGGATGCTCGATTTGCATATAAAAAATCTTTTGTGGATAAACATAAAGAAGAATTTGAAGATTTAGAATTAAATCTAAAAGAAATAGGTTATGGGCTCATAACAAAGAGGTTTAAGAGACCCAGTAACATTATATATGAAGATGATGTCCAGATAGCTTATATTCCGAATATGAAAGAAAAATTATCGGAAACCATGGAGAGAACAGCCTATAATGCTTGGCACGCCTGGCCTCAATACAGGCAGAAGTACGGTAAAACAGACTCCTTTTTTGAGCTTCAGCATAATTTTCACCTTACAGACGAGGAGATGAAATGGATTCTTGATAGGTGCCTTGAAAGGGGTTTAATAGATGAATATACGAAAGATTATGTGGTTGATTATCTCAAGTTAAATGAAAGTCTTTTAAGATCTAATAATACTCCTATGCGAAAAAATTATTTAGGCATGGAAAATTTGATTGATGAAGCGATTAATAGAGGTGTACAGCCTTATGATCTTTTTGAACATGCAGATATGTTAGTAGATGCAGATAGTTTTTTTAAATACATGGTTTCTGGCACAGACACACATTACCAGAAGAGTCCTGAATATCGTATACTAAATAATAATAAAAATAATATTTTTTACCAAACCCTTTTAGCTTATCTAGACTCATTAGGCACTGGTAACAAGAATTATCCCAAAATAGAACCCGCATTAGTAAGAAAAGATAAATGGTCTGGAAGATACATTCCTACAGATGGTAGACATAGAGCAAAACTTTGCTCTATGTTAGGAATAAAATTACCTGTTGATGTATATGAAGTAAAACAATCTAGTGAAGAGCTGGTCGAGTCCTTTGATGATCCTAAGGACATATTTGATACTAATCGTATTAATATTCCCTTCTACGATGAATTATTAAAATCACAGGAAGCCAGAAAAAGAGAAAATAGGGATGTAAAAATAGTTCAAATGTCTCCCAGAGAATACTTTAGAGGCTGTGCAAAAGTATTTAATTCTACTTTCGATAAACAGATCAGGCAAGTGAGGGGAGATAAAGAAACTCTGGACTACATTCAATCCGAACTGGATAAAGGTCATAAACTTCCTCTTACATGGTTAGATTATGGTGCTGAAAGATCTCAAGATGGCAGGCATAGAATGTATGTTGTAGGTAATGCATTCGGCTGGGATGAAAAATATCCAGTGGCTGTCTTTACTACGGCAGACGAACAGGAAGCTGAAAGAAGAAAGAAAGCAAAGACAGAAGAAAGGATTACCAGATACTTTTACCGGGTAGAAAATAAACTATTTGGATATTCTTATAGAGATCTGGAAGAATTAAAAGAACAAATAGAATATCTAATGAATAATTATTTGGACGGTAAGCCTGAAGTAGAAGTTAAACAACAAGATAAACAATTGGTAATTATAGTCAATGGTGTAGAGTTTACTTACAGCATGAATGACTTTGACTGGGAAGAAAAATCCAACTTCGACAACGATAAATTAGATGATTTCGATTATGATGATTTAGAGGTGTGAATAAACGCAAAGGGAGTAGCTTATGGCTAACCAACAAACAACTGAACAGCTATTGGCTACTCTCACACCACAAGAAAGGGAGATAGCCTTGAAGGCATTGTCAGAAATATCTAAAGGAGAAAATAAAATACTTGAAACCCTCAAGTATGCTGATTATGAAGAAATTCCTGTAGATATTGAGACGTTCTTATATGATAAGCAATATCTAGGAAATGGTTTAATAGACCCGGATGGAAGATTTACAGTTTTCCCTTACTGGGTTGAAACATTGAAAAAAATATTTCCCAATAATCTTGATACAAAATATAATACTTTGGTATTAACAGGCTCTATTGGTATAGGTAAGAGCTTTATTGCTGTTCTATGTATGCTTTATCTATTACATAGAATGTTGTGCTTAAAGGATCCTTACCTCCATTATGGATTACAGCCTATTGACAAAATTACGTTTTCACTTATCAACGTTACTATAGATGCAGCAAAAGGTGTTGCATGGGATAAATTGCAGCAGTTAGTTCAAGCTTCTCCTTGGTTTATGAGCCACGGTACTGTAACGGGTAGAAGTGAACTAACCTGGTCTCCGAATAAAAGAATAGAATTAGTTGTAGGTTCAAACAATAATGCAGTTATTGGTCGAGCAGTTTTCTGTCTTGATGGTGATACCATAATTAAGACCACTGAGGGTGATAGAAAGCTGGTAGATCTAGTAAATAAGTCCATTAAGGTATTTTCTATAGATGAAAACGGCAATCAGGTAGTAGGTGATCAGTGCACTGTTCAGCCGACCCTACTCACGGATGAGGAGTACCAAATTGAGCTGGAAGACGGCACTGTAATTAAGTGTACACCTAATCATAAGCTGATGTTAAAGGACGGTACATATAAAGAAGCCAGGTACTTAACGGACGGAGACGAACTTGCAGACCCTTGTTTGGATGAGTATGATCAATTTATAGCCAATATTATTCAAAAGAGGGGGCAGTGGGGAATAGAAAACAATTACTTTGAGGGTCATCATATTCTGCCTAAATGCCTAGGGGGCGAAGGTAGATCTAAGCAGCATCACCCCAATATCATTCGATTATATCCCGAAGAGCATTATATTGCTCATAAACTCCTCTTAGAGAAGTATCCTGATTGCGATGCGCTCAAGTTTGCCTTCTTTAGGATGGGGCTGCAAAATAAGTCTAAGTACCTGTTGCCTGAAGAAGAATACGCTAACCTGAAGAGGTGCTTGTCAGAGTTTTTTAAGGGTCGAACCTACTCTGAGGAGACGCGCATGCGTATGTCTAAAAGCGCGCGACAGCGTTTTGAAAAAGAAAGAGGGCCTGCTTTTGGAAAGAAGGCCATAAATAACGGAACCACCTGTAGGTACATAGATGTAGGTATGGAAGTGCCTGCGGGCTGGCAGCTAGGAAATTTGAGTACAGGAAAGCATCCGAAGCATACAGTACATAAGAAGCACGTAATAAGAGATCTTGAGACTTTTCGTAAGCAAAAGAGTGCGCAGTGCTCTGGTTCAGGAAATAATATGTATGGCAAGGGGTATAAGATTGCGGGAGGAAATAACGGGAAGGCAGTTACTCGATATTTTTTCAAAGACAGGGTGTTTGAGTGTAGAAAAGATTTGGTAACCTATCTTAATTCTATTGGAGTGAGTATCACTACCTCCGCTGTACGTACCCTGGAGTCAGGGGGGTATGGAGATCTGTTTTCTAGGCGTTATAAAGAGGTTATAGATAACCTGAGGTGGGAGAAGAAGTAAGATGAAAATAAAGAGTATAAAAAAGATCTCCCTTGATGCTCCGAAGCAGTTTTATGACGTAGTTGAAGCTAATCCTTACAATAATTTCCTAATTAAAACAAATTCAGGTTACATCATTTCTCACAACTGCAATTTTACAGATGAAGTAAATTTCGCTGCGATGACTACAGATGTAGAAAAAATAAAAAGAAAGCAAAAACTACTTATTTCTCAAGTTGATGCTCGTATGCAATCAAGATTTATGAAAGGCACTAAATTACCTACATTACAGATGATTGCATCATCTAAAAGTAGTGATCAATCCTTTCTCGATACTTATATTAGCACGAAAAAGAAGAATAATAGTAAAACTACCCTAATTGTTGATGAGCCACAATGGGTAATAAGAAATGATAAAGATAGTCCTAATAAATTCTGGGTAGCTGTAGGCAATAAATTTTTAGCCTCGGAGGTATTACCTATAAATGCACCTGAAGAGCTTGTAAATAATTATAGAGCTAAGGGTTACCAAATGTTGCATGTACCTGAAGGTTACTATGAAGCTTTCATGGATAATGTAGAACTAGCTTTAACAGATATTGCAGGTATCTCTAGCACAAGCGCATTAAAATATATTTCAGGTGTTAGATTAAATGAAATAAAAACCACTACTTATGAGAATCCCTTTACAAAAGATATTATAGAAGTAGGTACAGGAGATAATTTACAATATTCTCAATTTTTCGACCTGAAAAAAGTTCCCCAGAATTGTAGAAGCAAACCTCTGTATATCCATTTGGATATGTCAAAATCCGGGGACAAAACCGGTATAGGCGGTACCTGGATAATGTCTAAAAGTGCCAATGATGATACGGGAAAAGGTGCAAAATATAGAGTAGCCTTTTCTGTTTCAATTAAGGCGCCCAAGGGTTACGAAATCTCCTTTGAGAAAGCTAGAATATTTATTAAGTGGTTAAAATCACAGGGCTTTAATATAAAAGGCGTCTCAATGGATACCTACCAGTCTGCTCAAATAAAGCAACAGCTAACAGCAGATGGATTTAATACAAAGATATTATCTGTTGATAGACTAGAAAACGTGCCTGATTCTAAACAAAAACTATGTTTGCCTTACATATTTTTTAAGTCTGCCATTTATGAAAAAAGATTAGAGCTCTATGCAAAATGCGATTTACTGACCGACGAAATTGTTGGCCTTGAGAAGGAGCCTGATGGTCATATAAACCACCCCGAGGGCGGAACTCAGGGGTCGAAAGATGCAGCGGATGCAATATGTGGTTCATTATATAATGCGTCACAGAGCATCGGAGATTTCTCCTTTGATTATGGAGAAACACTGGACGATTTGATATCAGTAAGCACAGCTAATAATGAAGCCGAAACTAAAAAACAAATAAATATAGATTTTGAACAAGCATTACAAGAAATGTTTACTCCAAACTCTATTAAAAAAGAAAGACAAAAAGCAAGTGAAGAAGGGTTTGTTGATTTCGGTAATGGTCCTTCAACCCCCTTTGCCGGTCCTTCAGTATCAGATGGAATGTTAATTTGGTGAGGAGAAATAAATAATGCCAGAAAATATTAATAGTACAGAGCAAGAAAGCAGCCCATTCCAACAAGATGATAATTTATATGGGCAAAAAATACAATCATCACCTGTTCCTCCTCGCCAAATAGGTGTAGATACGGATGATGACTTTTTCAATACCTTTATAGACGCAGCAACGTCTAATAAATTGGACATCAGCGCATTTGATTCATTTGACCAGACAGCAAGAAGTAGAGATGAAATATACTCCCTACTTGATACCATGTGTCAAGATGTAACAATGGCTGCCGTACTGGAAACATACTCAGAAGATGCAACTGAAACAAATGAGGATGGTAGAATAGTTTGGGTTGATTCTGCTGATGCCGATATTTCCAGTTATATTACGTATTTACTTGACTCCATGAAGGTAGATAAAAATGTTTATAATTGGGTACATTCCTTATGTAAGTACGGAGATGTATATTTAAGAATTTATAGAGAGTCTGAATATGATGACAAGTTGTTTAATAAGAGACAACTTAAAGATATAAAGAAAAAGACAAAAATTCTTGAATCATATAGTGTAGATAGTCCAGATCTCGATACCCCTTCTACATCATTAGCAGAGGAAGTAAGGATTAAGGCGTATAGCAAGAATGATCATTTCGTGCACTATCTTGAAATGCAACCTAACCCTGCAATCATATTTGAGCTCACCAAGTTTGGTAAATCATATGCATATATAAAAACAAATACCCAGCTTACAAGTGCAAGTACCTCTTATAATCCAATGGGTACTATGGGTGCAAGTGCAGGATATTTACAGGCAATAAATTATAAATTTAACAAAGGTGATATAAACGTATATGCAGCTACAGAGTTTGTACACGGTTGTCTTGAAGATGATAGTAGCAGAATACCCGAAGAGGTAACAATTACTACAGGTGAGGTTGGAGCTGATAGTCAAAAAGAATCTAACAGCTCTACATATACAGTAAAACGCGGTAAATCTCTTTTCTATGATTTATTTAAGATTTGGAGAGAGATGACATTGCTTGAAAATTCTGTACTGTTGAATAGAGTTACTAAATCCTCAGTTGTTAGAGCCATAGGTGTAGAGATTGGGGATATGCCCAAAGAGCAGGTAGCACCTCACCTACAGGGCATAAAAAAATTATTTGAGCAATCGGAATCAATCGTATCTGGTAAATCCATGAGTGAATATACCAATCCAGGGCCCATCGAGAATAACATATATATACCTACAAGAGATGGTAAGGGTGCTTTAAATATCCAAACCGTGGGTGGGGATGTAGATGTTAAAGGGCTTGCAGACCTTGATTACTTTAGAGATAAATTATTCGGGGGATTAAAAGTTCCAAAACAATATTTTGGTTTTACTGAAGATGGCGCAGGGTTTAATGGTGGACAATCATTATCAATTATTTCATCTCGTTATGCAAAGATGATTAAACGTATTCAAAATACTATTATTCAAATGCTAACAGATGCAATTAATGTTATTTTAATTGATAGAGGATTACCCAACTATATTAATAGATTCAAATTAAAAATGCTTGCACCTACTACTCAGGAAGAGATTGATAGAAGAGAAAATATTGCAGCTAAAGTTCAATTAACAAGTGATACCATGAGTATGATGGACTTAATTGAGGATCCAGCTACTAAACTTAAGATATTGAAATCTCTCCTCAAGTCATATATTACAGATGTTGAGGTGATTCAACTCATTCAGGATGAAATAGATAAACTAGAAAATCCTGCACCTGAAGAAACACCTACTGAGAGCGAAGAGGTAGAAGAATCTGAAGATATGGACTTAGATAGTTCCATAGATGTAGGTGGATTAGATACAGGCGAAGAAGAGGGTGGCTCCTCATTAGCAGCTGCAGCAGGCCTGGGTGGAGAAGAAGAGACCTCGGAAGCCGGGGAAGGAGAAGAAGTACTTCCTACACCGGAGCAATTAGGCGCAGATTTTACGGATAATAGCAATTTTTAAATAAAAATAACCAACCGGAATAGCGGAGGATAAATAGAATGATTTCAAAACAGGATATTATATTACTACTTACAGAATTAGAAGATAATGGGATTGATGTGAATGCTCAGCTAAGAAAAACAATCATATCACCTACAATCTCTCTCGACGTTATTAAATTTATTAACGATAATAGGCAGTTAGATTTAACAGCATTTTATGAGGGGTTGAGAAAAAACTATAATCACAAGAAGTCTAAACTTTACATTTCAATCGTAAAAGAATTAGAAAATCCAACAGATGTAATTACAACATTATCCTCATATAACTTACAAGTGGCACTATATTCTAAACAGGCACAAGACAGTCAATTATTTCTAAAACATGCAAGAGCAAAAGAAGTAAACATAGTACTAGCAAAATATTATGATACCTATGACTTAACAAATTGTATCAAGCTGTTAAGGCTAATAAAAGCAGATCTAGTTGCATGTGAAACAATTGCAGGCAGAAGAGAGGAATAACTGTGAATAAAACACCTGTAAAAGATTTTTATGGTAGAATATTAGGATGGATAGTAGTAGAACCTGATGGCAGACAAAAAGCTTTAGATTTTAAAGGAAGACTGTTAGGGACATATTATCCAGATAGAAACACAACAAATGACTTTTACGGAAGGGTAGTATATAGAGGTAACATGCTTACCTCTCTTATACCTACTGATATTAGCAAAATCAAATAAAAAGATAACCTGCTATTCAACATAAACCAGAATAGCAGGTTATCTTATGTATGATAAGGTGAGCAGGCAGAGCAGGCTTGACCATCCCCTACCGGTGATTTATAACCGATTTTAACACCGAAAATCACACTTTTACGGGATTTAATTAAAAATAAATTCTCACTGTTGCTAAATTATATGAAATATTCTGTAAAGGTTCGAGAGCACTTCTCGTCGGAGATATAGATGAAAACGGTAAATTCAGGTACATGTGAATATAAAAAATTAACGGTGGAGGAGCAGAAGAGAAGGGGCATACTAGGTAGGCTAGTAGGCACCATAGCCGACTTTAAGAATCCTACCCGTAATGGTCGCTTATACTCCGAGCAACTTTGGGATAACGTTTTTAAAGATCCCATTATGCAGGAGAAGTTAAAGAATCGCGCTGTCTTTGGAGAGTTAGGACATCCCGCAGATCGTACCGAGATAGATATGGAAAAAATAGCTATTTGCCTTGCGGAAGAACCTAAAAAATATCCTGACGGTACATTAAAGGGTGTGTTTGATATTCTGGATACACCCAATGGCAGAATTCTAAAAACTTTATGTGATTATGGCTGTCAGGTCGGGGTTAGTTCTCGTGGTGAGGGCGACGTAGTTGAGGATTGGAGCGGCAGCGGTGAAAGAGTAGATCCTGAGACCTATTCTTGCGAATGCTGGGATGCCGTTCTTATTCCTGCTGTTGAAAGTGCAAGACCTAGTTACGTGACAGAATCCCTCAGTCCCAGTGCTTTGAAATTAAAGAAAGCACTCACAGAAGCACTCAACAAAGCAACCCCTGAAAACAAGAAAATTATGACAGAGACATTAGACAGACTTAATATTGATTATAAGTCTGATAATAAAAATAAAGAAGCACCCAATGCAGCCGAAGATATCGGGGCAGACGTGATAAAGCAACTCCAGGAATCCATTAAGCGGAACAAACAACTTCAAGATCAGGTGAAATCACTTCAAGAGAAGTTATCAGTTTGCAATGCGAAAGAAACGAAATCAAGAGATGAGCTCCAGACTTGCAAGACTAGAGTTTCAGAATTAGAAACTTCTAATCAAGATGTAGTAGCCGAAAATGGACGCCTAACTGAGCAATTATCTCAATCAGAAAAGACCATCAAACGTCAAGAGATGAAGCTCGCCCTCCTCGAAAAGCAGAACACTGCTCAAGTAGATCAACATCAATCACTTAATGAATCACTCCAATCTAAAACAGGTAGAGTGAGACAATTAAATGAGCAGTTAAGATCAGAAAGAGTAGAAAGTAGGAAGGAAATTTCCAGACTGCAGGAAAGCTTAGAGGATGCACGCCAAGATTCTAAAATTATCAAAGAAGACTGCAACGCCAAATTAAAAAAGGCAAGTGATCTTGTAGAGCACTACAAGAGAATAGCTCTTACAGCTAGTAACAAGTACATTGAAGCAAAGGCTAAGATGATCGGCATTGCGCCATCAGCTATAAAATCAAAACTCCACGAAGGTTATTCCTTCAACGATATTGATAGAATTTGCGAAGAAATGCAAAATTATCAGCTTAGGGTAAACTCACTTCCTTTTGATGTAGGTAGCAACCAGTCCGTAAAGGTAAAGATTAAAGAGTCTGTTGAACCTATCAAGCCAAAGAGTAGGTTCGACGATGACATAGATGAAAATCTTGTTAATCTGGCAAACAAATACGGCAAATAAATAAATTAAACGATAAAGGAATTTTCAATACAATGGCTAATTTACTCGAAGCTTATGGCAAGAGATTAAACCTTGCCGAGAAATTATATTCTAAGGCACACAACGGTGAACGCCTTAGTGAGTCAAAGAAAATCCTCATCGCAAAATGTCTTTAATTTGAGAGACACTGAGTAGCAATACTCAGCTCAAACAACAGTGTGAATTCATGGAAACTCTTTAGAGACTAACGCAACTCTAAAGACAATCATGATCCTGCATTGTGCAGGAGCAACGACTATCGAAACCATAGCAACAGAGAAAAACTATTGCAAAGAAGGGAGTAGAGTAAGACCTAAGCAGGTCTGAAGCGCACTGCAACTCTATAAGGATAAAACAAGTGGAGTTGATGATATAGTCTGAACAGCTTAGAGATAAGTTGAAAATAAACAAAGCGATTTATTTATAACACAATTGGAGAATACTCAGCGTTAAGTTAAAAACTCATTCAACTAAAGCGCCCTTATATGGTAACATGTAAGGTCAAGCATCTTTTAATAAACAAATTATAAAGCTTCGATTTGGAAAATTAAAAGTTAAAAAACATTGCTAATTGCTGAAACTTCCAAACAGGGAAAACCAGCAGCCAAGCCCTATAAAGGGAAGGTCCAACGACTATGGAAAGTATAGTGCAAGAGAAATACTTGCATGAATAAACGAGTACAGTAGGGATTCAAGTGAAACCCAAAAAGCAATGAATCTTAAAAACGGTGATAGAATTTAAGATTATGATATAGTCTCATCTTTACGGTAACGTAGAGAGTTTGAACGGAAACGGTTCAAGTGTAAGGCAGGTGTTTATGAATGAGGCACTTGCACTTCAGTCACACAATGAGGGTGCAACCCAAAGAAGTGATATGGGTCTATTTACTAAGTTCTCTCTTAACTTAGTCAATGTCGCCTTTAACTAAATAGGTAGAGGCACTAAATAGTAATATTTAGTTACACAAAACAATAACGCATCTAATTCGGGGGAAGCCCATTAAATGGGTAATCGCCGAGCTAACTAAGAAAAAATTCTTAGGAATGTGGAACGACTATCGAAAGTATATCATGAAAGAAACATTCATGAGAATAAACGAGTAGAGTAGATTTCAAGTGAAATCGAAAAGATGCGAATCCTTAAAACGGTAAAAGAATTAAGGATTATGATATAGTCTCAACTGTGCAGTAATGTATAGTAAATATTTAAGAACGAAATATTTATAAGAAAATGACCTAACCTCATCGCTCCTGAGATCGTCTTAAATAGTTAGGACAGTTATAAAGTAATTTATAATAAAAAAATACCAAGTGAATTTTTGAAAAATCTTAGAGCTTACTAAGACAATCAAAAGCCAAGCCTTCAATTACTGAGGGAAGGTTTAACGACTATCGAAAACACAGTTTAGGAGAAATACCTAAATATGGAAGTGAGTAGAGTAGAATATAAGAAATATTCGAAGCGCTTGGAATCCATTAAAGGACAAAACAATAATGGATTATGATATAGTCTCGTCTTTATAGTGATATAAAGAATAAGATAAAAGTAACACATCCCATGAGCTCAATGAGTGGTTATGAATTATTAACGTAACCTATCTACAGTGATGTAGATAAAAGAAACCCAATTAATTGCTGGAACCTCCAAATAAAATGGAAAATCAGCAGCGAAGCCCGCAAGGGAACGTTCAACGACTAGGGAAAATATAATATAGGAGAAAAACCTATATGAATAAATGAGTACCGTAGGGCCTAAATAGGTTCGAAAGATTGGGCAACTTTGAAAGGATAAAACAATTAAAGTTGATAATATAGTCTGAACAATCTAGTAATAGATTGAGAATAATTTCCAAAATGAATTATTTGTAACAGCATTGGTAAATTATCTCCGCTTTACAGCGGGTGTGACAAAAGGGAACATAGACGCAGGATACGTCTTCAATGATCCTTTCCACCTCGGTAAAGTAGATCCCAACTACACTTCTTCAAGAGTAGTTAAGAACTTCACAGCAACTTCACAGAACAGCACTTCCTTCACAATGGAGTGGAAACCCTTCATCGAGGGTACTCTTACAATCACTGTTACCAAAGATGGTACTACAAAGACATACGTAGACGTTGCAGGTACACAGGCAGGTAAGGGTAGCCTTACAGAAGTAGGAGCAACAGATTCAGTAACTCGTAGAACTGTTATGGTTCAGCCCGTTACAGAAGTAAGCGGTTTAAGTGAGCCCCGTTTTGAAGGTACAGAAGCTAAGGTCGAAACTGTTGTTACAGAAGCAGGTGGCGGCGTTAAGCTAGCTACAGCAGCAGATAAGATTGACTACGCTACCGGTGTAATCGATCTTACCGATCTTTCTATTGCAAAGGATTCAGCTGTTGAAGTTGCATACTCCTATTAATTGTTAGTAGCCTTACATAGTAATATGTAATGGAAAAACCTTGCGAATTGCTGGAAACTCTTCTTTCTATTAGAGGAAAGAAAGAAGATAATCAGCAGCTAAGCTCTATAAAAAAAAAAATAGAGAAAGTTCAACGACTATCGAAAGCATACTTTCAGAAGAAATATCTAAAGTATTAAGCGAGTAGAGTAGGAAAATAAAAATTCCGAAGTGCAAGGTGTCTTTACAAGGATAAAACAAGTAAAGATAATGATATAGTCTCATCTCTATAGTGATATAGAGAAAAAAATCAATCTGATTTATAAGATAAATGAACAACGTTGTAATCCCTCAGAACGATTTACCTCTTCTTACAGCCAAAATGGAAGCGATGCCCCTTCTCGCTCGCGCGCGGAGAATCGCGATCTACTATTCACAAATGGCAGCTTATCAGGCTTAATATGTTTAGGCCCCTTATTTAGAAATAAATAAGTACACACTCGCTTAATTGCTGGAAACCCCTTAAGTCTTTATACCACAGCATAACAAGTAATTGTAGGTGCGATGGTTTGAAAAATAAGGAATTGGGCAATCAGCAGCCAAGCTTCCCTCATTCAAGGGAAGAAGGTTCAACGACTATCCTAAACAGGAGTAAGGTTTAAGTAAACCTGAAAGAGCGAGTATCTAATTAGATATATTAGATAAAAATATAGTCTATTTTTACATGAAAATGTAAAGTTCAATGTTCATTTAATAACACACATACCATGGGAAAGAAGAATAAGAAACTAAATATTCCTAAAGAAGACTTACTTCAACTTTATGTGGAAGAGAAACTAAGTACCGTCCAGATAGCAGAGAGGTATGGATGCACATCAGCATGCATTCGCGGCTATCTTATAAAAAATAACATACCTAGAAGGACCGATTCTGAAGCGAATAAGATTAGAATGAATAACCGTTCAGAGGAAACCTTACGTCTCAGAGCGAAGCGGGTGCGGCAGACTTGGTACAGTCGTCCGGAGGAAGAGAGACAAATTATAAATAAGTCTAGAGCAACTAAGCCGGAGCATATGGAGGCTGCATATCAAAAAAGACTTAATACCGTAAGAGAGAAACAAGGCGGTACAAAGTCTAAAGCAGAAGAATCCTTCTATCATCAACTGCTTGTTTCATTTGACGAGGAAGACATTCTTAGAGGTTACTCTGAAGAGCGCTATCCATTTATGAGTGACTTCTATATAAAATCTCTTGATCTATTTATAGAATATCAGGGACATTACTCTCACGGGCCTCGTCCTTATAATCCCCTAGATCCGGTCTGTATAGAATACTTAGAGAACCTAGAAAAACATGGTATAGATTCATACACCTGGACTGTACGAGATGTCAAGAAGTTGAAGCAAGCCCTATCATCTGGTGTAAAGTTAGCTCTTGTGTATCCACACAGAGATTGGTACATGGTGGAAAATGGACAAATAAGAACACTGCAGCCTAACGAGCTGTGGTCAATGCAGTAAGAAAACTGATTACGGCGTTTCTCTCGGTGATCAACTTGCAGAGAAAGCAGTAGGTTTTGAAGATCTCTATTGACGTATAGGCATTCAATAGAGATAATACTTGGCCTACCTAAGCAGAAATGCTTATCACAATAAACACATTGAATTGCTGGAACATTCTTAGAGCCTCTATACTAAAGCAGAAAGATGAAAGGCTTAGATGTAAAAGTTATAAAAGTTAGAGGATTGAATAATCAGCAGCTAAGTTCCGAACAGGAAAAAGTTCAACGACCATTTCGTAAGAAAGTACACTTTGAGTAAAGTGGAAGCAGTGTGCATCTCAAAAATGAGATGAAGATATGGTCTATCCTATATAGAAATATATAGTTGCTTATCTAAGAGCATAATAAGATTAACGAACTTATTAGAATACAAGAACAACTCGCCTATAAACAAAAACTTGTAGCTTAACACAGTAATGTGTTATCGAATAACCTAGTGAACTCATGGAAAATCTTATGAGAGTTAGTATCACTCATATGATAATCATGATCTAAATTCTCTCTATTATATTTAGAGAAAGTAGAGCAACGACTATCGAAAGCTAAATATTCTCATCCGTAGAAATACGTAAATATCTCCTTCGCGAGAGGATAAAGGATAGGAGAATTGATAAGCGAGTAGAGTAGAGTTTAAGTAAACTCGAAGTGCTAGGGTTCTTAATTATTGGTAACAGATAATTAAGAATATGATATAGTCTGACCTATAGAAAATAAATAATCTATAGATAATAAACGGAAACGGTTTATTAATAACATAAGTGGAAATCGATACAGAAGTTACAGATCTCTTAATCAAGAATGCAGCAGCAGATGCACGTCTCACATTCTCTCGTACTCTTCCTATTGGCGTAAAATAAAAAATTGCGCATTATTATAGTAATATAATATAAAATAACCACATGAATTGCTGGAAACTCCTAATAATAGGACAATCAGCAGCCAAGCCCAATAATGGGAAGGCTCAACGACTATCGAAAGCACAGCTTAAAAGAAATATTTAAGCTTGGAAGTAAGTAGAGTAGGATTTAAATAAATCCGAAGTATGTGGCTCTTATTTATGGTAATAGTAAATAAGATGATGATATAGTCTAAACTTTATAGAAATATAAAGAAATTTGGTTTGAGAATATAAATTCAATGAACCACATGTAATATAATTGCAGCAAGGCAGAGCATTATGAAGGATTCTCAGAGATTACTGCACTCGCAGCATCAATCATTTATAGTAAGACTCAGAGATACATGCCCAACTACATGCTTATCGCACCTGACATCCTTCCTATCCTCGGATTCGTTAAAGGTTGGCAGGCAGCTTCAGTAAGTCGTGTAAATGGTCCTTATTTTGCAGGTTAATAAAAGCAAAGCAATATTATATAATTAAGTAATTTAATAAAATGTCACAGTATAAAGAATTAGCTAACCAGATAGACAAGAAAGAACTTGAAGGTTTTTATAAAGATCATCTACCTGGGGAGACTTGTAGAAAATTTCATATTCCTTCTCTTTATTTATTAAAACAGGTGCTTAACTACTTAGATATCCCCGTACATACTATTGCAGAGAACACCAGGATTCAATTTGATTGTATGTCAGATGATGAAAGGAGAGCAAGGGGAAATAGAATAGGGAAATCCCACTTAGGTCACACAACCCCTCAAAGTGTAAGGGATAAGATCAGCAAAGCGCAGGCAGGCATACCCAGGCCTTCTAGCAAGAACAGTCCCACTAAGTGGGAAAAAGGACACACACCCTGGAATAAAGGTAAAAAAGGTGTGCAGCATTGGAGTGATGGCCAGGCAGAACGTAGGTGGAGCACAATGCTTCGCAACGGAACTGCGGGGAATGTAAAAACTCTTATAGAGAGAAGGGTAGAGGAAGATTTAATAAATAGGTATGGTGAAGATCATGTACACTATCAATATAGAGACCCCAGGTACCCTTTCAATTGTGATTTCTATGTAGATACAGAAGATCTATTTATTGAAGTAAATAATTGGTGGCATCACGGACCTCATCCATATGATCCAGACAGTGAAGAGGACAGAGAACTGTTAGCAGACCTAAAAGAAAAGGCTGCTACATGTCCTAACAGTAAGCAGTATCAAGAAGCGATCAGAATATGGACTCAGGTGGATCCAAAAAAGATAAAAACTGCAGAAGACAATCATTTAAATTACTTAACAATATATAAATACTAAGCTTTATTACATGTAGCCTGGCTATATAGTGATATATAGAATAATTGACAAATCTAATTGCTAGAAAGTCCTTAAGTTTTATTTACCACAACATAACCATGAAATAAAGGTGAATGTGAAGGTTATAAAAAACAGTAAAAATTGGATAACTAGCAGCCAAGTCTCGAATAGAGAAAGGTTCAACGACTAATTCCCCCAAAGGGAATGTAAGATTCAAGTGAATCTGAAATGGTTTGCATCTCAAATAAACGAGATGAAGATATAGTCTAAACTTATTTGAAAGAATAAGCATATATGATTTAACGAATCATAACTACAATATATTTGACATTAAATGGGCTTAAGGTTTATGTAACTCCTAATATTGCAGCAGGTAAATTCGTTGTTGGTGTCAACGACGGTGACTTTGCAGCAAGTGCAGCTGTGAAAAACATATACGCAGCCTAATATAGTAATATATTAGTAAATAACTCCGTGAATTGCTGGGAAATCCAGAAATGGACAATCAGCAGCCAAGCTCGTAAGAGAAGGCTCAACGACTAATGAAAACACATATATAAGAGAAAAACTTATATAATGGAAGTGAGTAAAGTAGAAATCAAGTGATTTCGAAGTGCGGAGATTCTTTCAAAGGATAAAACAATGAAAGAATATGATATAGTCTGAACTTTATAGTAATATAAAGAAATTAAATGGAAACGATTTAGATACAACATATTTGATATGCTCCTTGGGATATAAATAAAAATATCTCCTGAGGCCTTATCTAGAAATAGGTAAGTGATAACACAATTAATTGCTGGAAAACCCTTTAGAGCTTTTCTACCACAATATTTTAATAGATATGAAGGTTTTAAAAAGTGAAAAGATTGGGCAATCAGCAGCCAAGCTCTTTATATGAAAGAGAAGGTTCAACGACTAACGGATAGCACCGTGTAGATTTCAAGTGAAATCGAAAGATTGTGTATCTATAAAAAGATAATAATATAGTCTCGTCTTATATGAAAATATAAGTTACTAATACAACGAATTAGTTAGAAGATAAACGATATGCCTATAGTGCCTACACAACTCTTAGGGCACGCTGATGGCTCTATTAATAATATAGTAGCTTTATTTAGAAATAAATAAATGATAATGCAATTAATTGCTGGAAACTCCTTATAGTTCTTTTTACCACAATATTTAATAAATATGAAGGTTATAAAAAATAAAAGAAATTGGGCAACCAGCAGCCAAGCATCCTAAATAGGATGAAGGTTCAACGACTAACAGGTAGCTCTGTGTAAGATTCAAGTGAATCTGAAAGATTGCACATCTTTAACAAGATGATAATATAGTCTAACCTTTATAGAAATATAAAGCCATAATCAATGGTAGATAAATTAACGCCTTATCTATAATATAAGTGGTCACAGGGATGGTCAACTTTGAAATTTTTGAAGCATTAAGTAGTAATATTTAATGAAAACCGCGTGAATTTTTGGAAAGCCCAAACATGGGTAATCAAAAGCCAAGCTTATATAAAAATAAGAAGGTTTAACGACTATCGAAAAGTTAATATAAGAGAAAAACTTATATGAGAACTTAGTAGAGTACATTTCAAGTGAAATGGAAGTGCGCGGATTCCTTAAAAGGATAAAACAATTAAGGAATATGATATAGTCTCATCTCAATAAACCAATGTTGAGAAGATAATTGGAAACGAATTATCTGTAAGATACATGATATGACCTCAGAATCCTCAACAAAGATCTTCTCGTAGCCGGAGAAGTTGTAGCGTAAACTATATAGGTAAATAGCAGCGTAAAAGCTTAATTTACAAAATTTCAGGTCCTGGTGAAAACTGGGACCTGTTTTTTTTTATGTATGTATGATTAGAGTAGTTGATTTATTTTCAAATATGTATTATAATGATAATAGAGGTAAATAAAATGAATAGTAAGAATAAACAACAATTAACTGAGGAAGAACAAGAAGATTACGAGTTTGAACAGGCATTGAAAAAACTCCCCATAATTCATGCCCTCCCTGAAGAGGATTGGGACTATCCAGAAGATGACGAATATTGGATTGAATGGCAGAAGAGGAAGCATAAATGAAGAAATGGGAGATATGGTTTGCAGATGCACCTTTTGATAACGGCAGAGAGTCCAAAGTTAGACCTGTGCTAGTACTTAAAGTAAATGGGCGAATGATAAGTACATTCAAGATAACCTCTAGGGAACCTAGAACCAGATTTCCTGCTGAGTATTCTATAATTCATTGGGCAGAAGCGGGGCTATATAAACCATCTACCATCAGGGGTTCAGAAGTACTTGAAATTGAAAGATCTAGATTTATGGATAAAGTAGGAAGTCTGCAAGATGAAGATATTAGAAATCTTCGTAAGATTATAAGAGAGGAAAAACCGGAATATTCTCACCTAATAGAAAGATTTATTCCGGATGACGATCCACAGATAGCCTGGATAAAAGCATAAGCGAGGTATATATCTATGATTGAGTTAACCATCAGTATTGATTCCAAGGAATATAAAAGAAAAACTTCTAATGAGGTGCAAAATATTGCATCTAAGATTTGTAGCTACCTTGGAGGGATTACGTGGGATTTCCAAATTCGCCCCTTTTATACTTACAATAAATCTCTCCTTTGGATTATGAATGATGAGGTTGGCGAGCCCCAACTCAATGCAATTAAGGAATTCCTGAGAAACTGCTTACTTCCAAACAGTGTAAGTGCAGAGGTTATGGTGGAAAAATTTATATCGTTAATAAACTCGCCTGAAGTTGAAAAGTTTCTTCCCGAATCTGCAGGTAATATTTCTTGTAAGCCTGTTATGATTACTTTAAATACTCCAACAGAAAGTACAGTAACTCTTTCGGTAGAAAGATCTTCTAAGGATAAATATAATTATAAGTTCTAAAAAATTATTGCTAAATTATACGAATACACTTTAAGGGAAGATCTCTTCGACCTGTTTGGTGGGGATAGAAAAGAGCTGAAGAAGGTCGGTAAAATAGCATACATTGGACACAACTACAGGTTCCAATTTGTGCTGAATAGGCTGGATAGAGAAAGCAAACAGTCCGAAGCTATTTTTGAGAAGTACTACCTTAATTATCCAGGCATTATAAATAAACCAACAAGGGCATTTAAAATTAAGAAAAAATAATTTCTACTCCACTGTATGATATAGTGGAGTATTTTTATATGAGTAAATTAGATGAACTTTACAAGTTAAAAGAAGAGACCATTCAAGAAAACAATAAAAGACTAGCAGATGTTTATGATAAAATAGCTCTGGAGCATTACTATAATGAGAATGAGGCTAATCGCTATGCTCTTGCTCTTAAATATGGTACGCTGGCTCATAAATTAGATCCAGATAATGATAGATTATTTCGAAATGGGGAATATTACAAAGCAGCATGTTTTCGCAGTTATAAAGACCCTAAATACAAATTAGAAGATCACCTTAAAAAGCTTGCAGAGGAAGGGTTATTAGAAGGTGCTAATATTTTAGATATAGGTCCAGAGAAGGGGCAGTGGGGAAAGTTTTTCAAAAGCATCTGCAATCCTGGAAGATTAGATGCAGTAGAAATATTTGCACCATATATAGAGCAAAACCATTTGAACGATATTTACGACAACGTCTACAATGAAAACGTTGTAAAATGGCAACCAGATGAAGGGATACACTACGATATTTGTATTATGGGAGATGTGCTGGAGCACTTAAATGTGGGTCAAGCACATAGAGTACTAAATAAATTGGATAAGATAACAACACTTACATTTGTAATTGTTCCTTATCACTATTATCAAGATGAATTTGAGGGCAGCCCTTATCAAGCTCACGTCCAGGATGATCTAGATGTTGATGTAATGAAAGAGAGGTATCAACAACTAGAACTGGAATGGGGAAATGACTTTAAGGGGTGTTACAAATTAGTAGATCCTGAAAGCACTTACAAATAAAAATGCACAATTAGTTATAATCAGCTGCAGAAACATAATCATTCTTTGCTAAATTGTATATAACACACCAACAAGGAGACACACGTAATGTCTGATAATAGATTACCGGTAAGAAGAAAATTAAGAGAGGCTACCGATCCAGTAAAGCAGAAGGTCAGAGACTGGATTTATGAAAAGCTGGGAGAAGATTTTGAAGATGCATTAGCTTTAGAGGCTCATGAAGCTATCCCGGAGTATGATCCGGAATGGTGTGTAGAATTAGAAACCTCTGAGTATAAGAAGGCTCGGAATGCATTCCTGGATGCCGTATTAGATGAGCTGTTCACATATCATAACAGCTAATTTCTGTATCGAACTCGTTCATAAGAATTGAATTAACAAGGTACTGCAGGCCATGACATCCGTACGGGTAGTTGTGGCTTTTTTTTTTTGCCTTCTCCGCTAAATTATGTGGAATATAATGTAAGCAGGATTATCACGAAAAGTACAAGGCTATTTTTAGGTAAAAATAAATTAAATGAATACTTTTACGGAGTTGCAAGTAAATGAGAAAGAGAACTTATTTCAAAGAATCTACTGAAATTACTGATAGCGAAGGAAATGTTTTAACCCAAGAGCAGATAAATTTCTTCAAGAGCAGTAAGGCTAGAAATAGAAAAGGTCAATTACTTGTTTGCTATCACGGAACTCCAACTCCAGGATTTATAGAGTTTAACCCCAGAGAAGCAAAATCACAATTTGGTGATTATAAGTTTGAAAAGTATAACGTAAACTATTTCACAACCAACCTAGATACTGCAAGAGGATACACTCAGATGGGTGTAGGTGATGTTGATGATAAATATAAGAACATCTATGCAGTTTATCTTAATATTCAAAATCCCTACATTGTAGATAACAGCACCCCTGCTGAGATTAAAAGCTGGCAGAATGTCAGAGATAAAAGGATTAGAGAGATTGAGCTGAAAGCTTTTGATCGACTAGTAAAGAGGTGGGCTTACGACGATTCTCGAATCAGTCAAGTGGAAAATCAGCTCAATGCTGATCTTCACAAGTTCAATCATGGTGTCAGAAGGAATGAGAGACATCCGGAGTACTGGGATCTCATTGAGCTTGACTCCAACAAGGCTTGGGGTAGTGCCCATCCAGTGATGTGGGAGTATGAGACAGTTGATGAACTCTTTGATGATGAGGATAGAATCAAGGAGCTACTGGTGGGCGTCTCAGATGATGATGAGTATGGAGAGGACGATTACTTCTACACCTTGGACTACATTGTTAACTGGGTGCTTTATCTAAATGAGGAAGAAGGCACAAATTATGACGGTATCATTGTAGAAGATATTTTAGATATAGGTCCTCATGGAAGCATGTTTGGTGGGACAACCACTGATATCATCACCTTGAAGAGTAGTAATCAAATTAAGTCTATTAAGAATAAAGCACCTTCAAGTTCAAATAATATAAATGAAGAAAAAATAGTTGGAGAAGGGATGAAAAATATAAGATTATTTTTAAGTAAAAATAAACTAAACGAAGAAGTCACAACACCTGAGCTTGATTATAATGTTAAGGACATAGAGAAAGAAGCGAGTTTTTTAAAGT
>CANRJW010000008.1 GCA_947631035.1 uncultured Bacilli bacterium | reverse complement strand
TACTATTTCTACCAATTTAGTCTTACAAATTCTACTTAATCCTTTTTTCTGAAATTTAACTTTTCATTTGAGCAAAAATAGTGTATTGCTACACTATTAATCAAAAGCTCCAGCCCATGAGGAATGTTCTGGTTTCTCTGCTGGACAACTTTGGAACATATTTGTTATATCTGAACCATCCTTGCGAACAAAATTATCACCATAATTTATTGTTTTTAATCTGGATGAATAATAAAACATAAAACTCATATTAACTACATTGCTTGTATTAAAATTATCTCCTAAATTCAAAGTATATAAGTCAATCATCCACGCAAACATATAACTCATATCCGTTACTTTACTTGTATCGAATTGATTTCCTAGATCTAACTGAATTAAAGAAGACATATTGTTAAACATCCAACTCATATCAGTGACTTGGCTTGTGTCAAATTTATCTCTTAAATCTAAATTTTCCAAAGAACTCACAGTGTTAAACATACTAGACATATTTCTTACCTTACTTGTATTAAATTTATCACCTAAACTTAATTGAGTTAAGTTGCGCATGCCGGAAAACATATTACTCATATTAGTTACATTACTTGTATCAAATTGTTCTCCCAAATTTAAAGTACGAACTAACGAATTTTTAAACATACTATCCATATTTCTTACATTACTTGTGTTAAATTTATTCCCCAAGTTCAGTTCTTTATTACCACCGAAACTTTGAAACATCCCAGTCATATTTGTAACACTACTAGTATCAAATAACTCTCCTAAATCTATATTTTGGTCAAATATGAGTGTAGATCTAAACATACCAGCCATATTTGTTACTTGACTTGTATTAAATTTATCTCCTAAATTCAATGTATCTAATTGTAAACCAGAAAACATATTATTCATATCCGTTACATTGCTTGTATCAAAATTACATTTACTTAAATCCAAATTACTTAGAACAGAAAGATATCCGTTTGAATCTCCAAACATAAAACTCATATTAACTACATTGCTTGTATCAAATTGTTTTTCTAGATTTAATTGAGTTAAAGAAGCCATATTCATAAACATACCTCTCATATTTGTTGCTTCACTTGTATCTAAATATTCAATACCTTCTATTGCTTTTACATTTCTAAAATCAGCAAATAAATAAGAACTATCCGAATTTAATTTAATTCCATCATTTCCCTGTAAATGGGCAACATAAGTTCCGTCCCCCGATTCATCAGGTACTAAATAACTTACAATGCTACCATCTTGGGCACTACTCTCATCAAATGGGCCTAATACATCTATACCTTCTGGTTTATAAATCGTATCCTCTATTATTATTTTATCAATGTCCAGGTAATATTCCCACATTCCTGTTGAATCAGGTTGAATATAGTTTTCATCATATCTTATTTTTTTTAACATACCAGATTCTGCCACTACTGCTTGTAAAACAATTTTACTTTGAAATATTTTATTCATAGCCTCTTCCGTTAAGGGAGTATCATAATCCATCCATAATCTTAAATTGTAACTTTTACTAGCCTTTGCTGCTACTGTATCTTGGCGAAGCAATCTTCCTTCTTTAGCATCAGTTAATAAAACTTTTTCTTCTTCTCTTTCTTGACCTAAATTGTGTGCCATTTCCTCTTTTTCAACAGGTTGTACTTCGCACTGAATTGACGATGGTGCCCCTTCTTCAAGAAGTTCTATTATTCCATTTTGGCATTCTTCATTTGTTTGATAAAAAAAATAATCGAAAGAACTATAATCAAGTATATATTTATTCTCATCATCAATGCTTTCAAGTTCGCACGATTTGGTTACCGTATAATAATCATCATCAACATACCATTGTAATTCATCTTGACATTCTTCTAATGTAGGATATTCCTCGGTATAAGAATCTTCAATTGCGATAACATACTCATCTACAACGTCGTTTAACTCATATTTTAAGTAATTACTATTTAACTCCGTAGCATTTAACATTTCTAAAGCAATAGAATAATCTGCTGGAATATCACATTCGTTTTCAACAGTAAATGTGTATGGTTCTAACCTTTCACCTTCTTCATCTGATATCGGAAATGCATTTTTTAAATGAATTGCATGTGTTTCATCTACTATATGCAATTTTAAACAATTACTGATAATAGCATTTTCTCCTGTTTGAAAGGCTGATGTTGTCCACCAAGCATAACTAGTGCCTATTATTGCTAGTACCAGTAAAATTCCTAAAATAATTAGAATTGTCTTTTTTTCTTCTATAAATTTTTTCATAAAAAATATCCTCTCACAAATTTATTTTCTTCAGTATTAGTATTTACATCTTAGTCTCTATAATTCATTATAGGTAAAATATACCTAAAAGTCAATATGCGTATTTTACCTATTTTGTTTTTCAAAAAATAAAAAAAAAAGGAAATCCTCTTTCTTAAGTGTTAAAAGCCATGGCCACCGCCACCGCCTCCACCGAAGCCACCGCCACTAGAGAAACCTCCTCCACCTCCACTTCCACTGGAATAAGAAGACGCTGCTCTTTCAGCAGTAACCGCTCTAGTATTTACATCAAGTGTATGATGGAACAATTGATTTAAAGAATTATAAAAATAGTAATCGGTGAAAGTTGGATAATAATCCATCATATCTCCATTGGTTTCAATTTCTTTTATTTTAACGTTCATGACTTTGGAAACTTTTTCTGCAAGACCAAATACAGTTGCATAAACCATATAACGTTCCCATAATTTAATTTCCGGTAATTCTTTAATTTCAAAGGTGCCAAAATCATTTAAGAAATTTTTAAAAGCCATCCATCTTGCATAGTCTTCATTTCCTTTTTTGGTACGTTTGAAAAAGAGTAACGTATAAATAAAGAAACCAATGCCCAAACAAAAATCTAAGGCTGGTAAAATTATTTGAACTGCAAAAGCACTGGCTATCCAAGCCTGTAAGATGGCCAAAACTAAAAACGTAACGCCAAGACTTCTAGCGGTTGTTTTACTTTCAAAAAATTGATTGTCTTTTCCATCACGAATAACTCTTTGTTTCCAAGTGGTATAACTGGTAGAAAATTTCTCACAAGTTTTCGTACTCTTGGCATAATCTTGTAACTCTTTAGAAGTAAAAACATTTTCCTTTCCGACTTTTGTAAATAAAAAATCCGTCAAAAACTTTTCTGTTTCATTCAAATTGTCTTCATTTAACAAGGTAAATTGGTATTCTTTTTGCTTTTTATTCGTAGGCATTTCTTCAACTTTTATATTCTTTTTGTAAATCAAATTCATCACCGATGCCGATAAAGCATTTGGAGTAATTTTTTTATTCATTAAGTAATCGACAACTTCGACATTATAATCATTAATAAAATCACGATTGTATTTATTTTTAAATTCCGTTTTATATTCTTTATCGTATTTTAAATAAACAATAATCCAAGCAACAAGACAACCAATCGTATAAAGAATAGAACTGATAAGGATTCCATAATAAAGGATTTTCATTCTTTTTCGTTCTAGATTAGCTTGATTGGCTCTTTTTTGTTCGACTTCTAAAATGCCTTCTAAAGCTTTCTCTTTCGTTTGTTTAACAACAAGATTCTCGTTTAATAAACTTGCACTAAAAGTTGTACGAATATCAATCGAACTATGAGGCTCTAAATCTTTAATCGTTGCAATTAAATAGGAATTTTCATACGGATGGATTTCTCCTGCTAAATCACCATGTGCCCATACTTTAAAAAGACCACTATCGTCTTTTTTTGGTAAATGAACCCGAATTTGTAAATCATGAATCGAATCGCTATAATCACTTCCAATAAAAGTATAATAAAGTTCTCCGACATCTTGATGTAACACTGCCACATCTTTTATTCTATATTTTAAACGAAAAGCTACTTGCTCTTCCTCACTTTTAAAATACATTTTATAACTGATTCCATTATTGATATTACTTTCGACATAACCTAGATTGGCTCCATATCCACTTCTTAAGATTTTAAAGTCCGAATCGTTTAACGTAGCAAAAGAAACCGCATCAACTTTTTTCGCCGAAATCTCTTCCATAAGTATCCCTGATGGATTATAAATTTGATTACTTTCATACCCATTAGAACCTAAAGAAGCATTTTGATACGTAATCTCTCTTACATATCCATTAAAACTACCCTCTAAAACAATGAGTTCCGTGATAGAAACATCTCCATCTGGTAAAAGAGATGCATCTATATAGTAATGAGGAATGGTATAACTAACGCGGTCTGCCAAAACCAAAACAGGCATCAAAAGAAATACCAAAACAACGAATATTGCTACAATTCTTTTTTTCATTCTACTTCCTCCTAAAAAAAATTTTAAGCGAACCGCTTAAAATTCTACTTTTACATTTTCTCGTTCTGTTTCATTGGCTTCAAAGAAAGCTTCTAATTTAAACTTAAATAATGAAGCAATAAAATTACTTGGTACCATTTGTACTTTATTATTATAAGTTAAAACCGTATCATTATAAAATTGACGAGCACTTGCAATTTTATCTTCTGTTTCTTGTAATTCTCCTTGTAATTCTAAAAAGTTAGTATTCGCTTTTAAATCAGGATAACTTTCTGTTAAAGCAAATAATTTCGAAATCGCTTTGGTAAGTTCTCCATCCGCTTTCATTTCCTCTTCTGGTGTTGAAGCACTTAAAAAGGTATTTCTAGCTTTAATGACATTTTCTAATGTTTCACTTTCATGTTTGGTATAGCCTTTTACGGTTTCAATCAAATTGGGAATCAAATCAAATCTTCTTTTTAGTTGTACATCAATTTGTGCCCATTGATCTTTTACTCGATTTCTTAAAACGACTAATTTATTATACGTAGAAATCACATATAAAACGAGAACGACCACAACAATAAGTAGTATCCATTTTAACATTTTATCTTTCCTCCTATAATTTTATTTTAGCATAGGTTCTTTATTTAAACAATAAAACATAAATTAAATTGGTGAAATTTATGATTTTTTTTACAGGTTTTCTTGTGGGAGTTGTCAGTTTAATCCCAGGAATTAGTGGTGGAACCATTTTAGTTCTTACTAAAAAATATGAATTAATTGCAAATGCAATTACCCATTTTAAAGAAAAAGAAAATCGTCTTACGTTAGCTATCTTTCTTTTAGGGATTTTTATGGGTTGCCTTTCTTTTGCTCGAATTATAGAGTTTTTGTTTTTCTTTTTTCCCAAAGAAACCATTCTTTTCTTCTGTGGTTTTCTTTGTTTTTCTATCCCTGATTTTATTAAATCCGAAAACATAAAACTCTCTTTTGGTTGGTTTTTCTTAGGAGCCTTACTCATTTATTTTTTATCTTGTTTTTCAACTCCTACTCCTGTTGTCATTTTAGAATACCCTAAAATCACTCTCTTCTTTTTGATTGTTTTTATGCTTTGTGGTCTTTTAGATGGCTTCTTTACCATTCTACCGGGAATTTCTGGCTCTATGATGATGATGCTTTTAGGTCCCTATTTTCTTTATAAGTCGTACTTAGCCAATTTAAGTTTTAAAACCCTTATCTTTCTTATTCCCCTACTTTTCTATTTTATTGGGGATCTTTTAGGCTTTTTCTTAGGAAGTCGCTTTTCTTTATATTGCATAAAAAAACATCATAAAAGCTTTATGAGTTTTCTTTTAGGCATGATTATCATGAGTATTCTTGTCTTAATTCCTTTTTCAAGTTTTACTTTCGATTCGCTTATTCCCTATGCAATTCTTCTTTTAACAAGTTTTATTCTTTATCAATTTTTAAATCTTATGCAGTAGGTTTTTGAATTTGAATAACAGGCCTTATTTTTTTATTTGTATTATGAGCACTAACATCAGTCGTATTTTGTTTTAAATAACTCATTCCTGCCTCTAATTTACTACTGGTTAAATACCAAATATCGTCATTTTTGATTGCCTCGTATTCACTTGCCAAGGGAATACGTACATAGGTGTTATAGGTCTTTGCTGTTTCTTCTGCTTCAGTAGATTCTCGGTCTTGATATTCCATTAAAACAATGGTACCTCGATTAACGCCTTTTTGTAATAGAGCATCCTTAAAAAACCAATTTTCCACAATCTGTTTAACCAAACTGGTATCCCATGTATAAGGATTATAAACGGTATTACTTTCATAATTACAATAAATTGGCGAATAATAAGGTAGACACATAAGCGTTCCCTCTTCATTATATAAACTTGGGGTTTCTTCTGGAACTTCTGCAGGTGGTTCTTCACTTTCTTCTTTCGGTGGAATTGCGAGTTCTGTGATAATTGTGGTAATTTCTTCATTTGTTAAATCACGATTTAAAACAAGGGTAACGATTCCTTCATCATCACTAACCACTTGCCACATCTCAGAACCCAATTTTACCACATCTTCTGTGGTATAGTTCTTATTTTCCAAAGAAACAGGATTAAATTCTGCTAAACCGTTGAGATACTCTTGCGTTGCATTTTTAACATGATTTAAAAGAATCCGATTTTTCGCATAACTCATAACTACCATTAAAATAGTAACTAAAAAGACTAAAAAAAAGGAATAGATTAAAGAAATGGCAATAAAACCTTTATTGTTATTCTTCATTTCTATTCCTCCTTATTCTTTTTTTATTATATACTAAAATAAGGATTCTAGCAATAATTTTTATTATAGATACGACGAATCGAAGAACCGACCGTACGACCTAATTCCAAGACGGTGTTAATGAGTCTTGCCACCGAGTTAAGTAAAGTTGAGGTGACAGCTCCTCCTTTTACCTCGTATAATTCTATTTCTTTTAAAGTCATTTGCTACTCCTTTCTAATTGCACTTTAAAGGACGAAGAATTCCATCTACGACTCCAGCAATAAAAACACCAACCGCTGTTAAAATGCCAACTAACGCATAACTAATTCCTCCTCCTGCAATTTCTGTTAATTCTTGTTCCTTTAAATACATCTAAATCACCTTTCTTTCATAATTCTTGCTATCTTTTTAAGCAATCGTTCTTTGTTTTTATAAACTTGCATTGTTACAAAAGCATTCGGTGTTCCAGAATACTTTTTTAGTTTTAAAGAAATATTTTGAATAGCTTGATTATTACTATCTAAAATTGGTTCTGAAAAAGAAATGGTTTCTATTTCATATTTCTCCCGATTTATTTTAACAAAATCACCATAAAAAGCCGTCGCTGGATAAAAAAATTCAATCGTACATTGTTCTTGACAAATGGTTTGTCCCGTAATTTCTATAACATCATAAGCATCTTTTTTATAAGCATAAAAAAGTAATAAAAGAAAAAGGCAAAAAGGGACAATCCAAAGAACACGATATTTATTTTTATCCATAGCAAGATAACGATATATATTCCACTTTATATATTCTTGCATAATAGTTTTCCAAAATCATAAACATGATCAAAATATTCGTCTTGCTTTTTATGACTGACATAAATAATGGTTTTGTTTTTAAAATATTCCTTTAAATTTTTAATAATGCGTATTTCTAATTCATTATTTACTTCACTAAGTGCTTCATCTAAAATGAGAATTTGAAAATCATTCAGTAACGCTCTTGCTAAAATAATTCTTTGTTTTTCTCCTCCTGAAATATTTGTGGAATCTTTCGTTAAAAAAGTTTCATAACGAAGGGGTTTCTTAGCAACAATCGTTTCTATTTCACAAATTTTTAAAATCTCTAAATATTTTTCCTCCGCAATCATTCGATTTAATAAAATATTGTTCTTAATGGTATCTTGCAATAGATTTTCTTTTTGACCCACATAGGTAATATTTTTCCGTATTGTCTTTAAACTATAGTCGTTTACGCTCACTTCCCCTATTTTAATGGCATTATTTTTTACTTCTACTAAACGACAAAGGATTTGACAAATCGTACTTTTCCCACAGCCACTATTTCCTTTAAAAAGAACACAAGAATTTTCGGGAATCTCTAAAGAAAAATCGTCAAAAAGTTTTATAAAATCATTGTAAGAAAAAGTCAAATGTTCAATTTTGATAGTACCATTTTTAAACTCATTTAAACCGATTTCTTCTCTTTCTTCTTCAACGGTATAAAAATCATTCATTTTTTCAATATTCACTTTAACATAATTGTAACTTGGTAATAAATTGATAATCGATTTAAAAGGAGTGAAGAAGAAAGAAATTAAACTTTCAAATGTAATCAAATTAATCAAGTTCCAACGATTTTGTAGAATTTCATACAATCCGTAAGAAATAAGAAAGAATTCAAAGAGCTCTTCTAATAAACTAGAAAAAGTCGTTGTTGTTATAACTTTTTTATTCAAATCATAAGATTGATTTAAGAATTTCGTCAAGCGCATTTCTAGTTTTTGTAAGAACAAAGGAAGAACATTAAGATTTTTAAGAGAAAGAATCGAATCGACATTTTCAATCATTGTCGATTGAAACTCTACCTCCGATTCACTTGTTTTTAAAGCATGGCGATACATCACTTTTCCTGAAATTATTCCAAAAACCATATAACCCAAAACAAAAAAACAAAGAAGGAAAAAGAGTTTTTGGTGAATGTGCCATAGAATAATTCCAACACTAATGGAAAGAATAGAATCTAACAGTATTGTGACCAAAATTTCCGAAAATACCTCTTTCATATTTTCCAGTTCTTTCATACGAACCATAATTTCACCTGTTGTTCTATCTTTCATAAAATAATGAGGAAGTAAAAAGAAATGTTGTAAGAAGTTGTAATAGAGTTCTCCGTCTAAATTTTTATTCAAATACATCTTAAAATGATTCCGCAAATACAAAAATAAGTACTTTAAAATGTATAAGCAAAAAAAGACAAATACTAGAGTTAAAAGAACGTTTTTATCTTCGCTATCGGTGACAAAGTTCATTCCTACTTTGAAATAAAAACCAGTTAAGATTGTAATAATAGTTAAAAACGCCGTTAAAAATAGAATTTTTAGAATTGAATGAAATTCTTGTTTTGTAAAGGTTTTTAACATAGTAAGAAGATGGTTTTCTTTCACTATTTTGGGAATCAATCGTTTGGGATAAAAGAAAAGGATATTCCCTGTCCAAATGGCTTCAAAATCTTCTTTGGACATCTTTATTTTTCCTTTTGCCGGATCCATGACTTCGATATCAATAGGATTGAGTTTGTAAATTACGAGAAAATGGGTGTAATGGTTAATTTCAACATGGGCAATCACCGGCAAAATGGCATCTTTTAATTCCTTCAAACTTTCCAATTTCATACCATAAGCATCAAATCCGTAATTCCTGGCTGTTTTAATAAGATGGTAAGCCGTTGTCCCCTCCATAGACGTTTGCGTATCCATTCTTACTTTTTCCAGAGGAATATATCCGCCATAGTATTTAATAATAGAGAGTAATGAACATGCTCCGCAGTCTTTTAAATCTTGTTGTCGAACAACAACATTCTTTTTCATTTTTTACCTCCTACTTATATATATACAAGGCAAATTCGTGATTTCCTTTTTTTTGAAGCAAATTTTTTCAAAAAATTAAAAAAAATTACGATTTTTATGTTATTTTTGTCAAATACTTTACACTTTTTTAGACTTATACAAATTTATGGCAAGAAAAAATAGTGTATTGCTACACTATTAATCAAATCCAACTCCATCCCATGATGGATGTGTTTCTTTTGTAGGCTTTGGTGCTGGACAGCTATAAAACATGTCTCTAATATCTGCTTCTTCATTATGAATAAATTTATTTCCATACTCTATTGTTTTTAATTGATTTGAATTAAAAAACATTCTCTTCATATTCGTAACATTACTTGTATCAAACTTGTCTTTTAAATCTAATTGAACTAAGGCTCGCATATAGTAAAACATTCTCTCCATATTGGTTACTTGACTCGTATTAAATTTATCTCCTAAATTTAATTGAGTTAATTCATTCATATCGGAAAACATCTCACTCATATTCGTTACTTTACTTGTATTAAATTTATCTCCCAAATTTAAGGAGGTTAATTTGGACATATAAAACATACCACTCATATTTGTCACATTACTTGTATCAAAATTACATTTACTTAAATCTAATTGAGTTGCTTTCGTAAAAGCAAACATTTTACTCATATCGGTTACTTTACTCGTATCAAATTTATCTTTTAAATCTAATGCTTCTAAAGTAGACATATAGTAAAACATCCAACTCATATTGGTTACTTGACTAGTATCAAATTTGTCTCCTAAATCTAATGAAGTTAAAGATTCTGTTCTATAAAACATACTCTTCATATCCGTAACATTTCTCGTATCAAATTTGTCTCTTAAATCTAATTGAACTAAGGCTTGCATATAGGAAAACATACTCTCCATATTTCGAGTTTTACTAGTATTTAAGTTTTCTATTCCTTCTATTGAGGTTACTTTGTTAAACTTATAAAATAAATTTACGCTATTATAATTTAAGGTAAACCCACCATCACCTTGTAAATAAGCGGTATAAGCATCTTCTTCACCATTTTTTACTAAATAACTTATGACACTTTCATCTTTATATCTACTCTCATCAAAAGGTCCTAATACTTCAGAACCATCTGGTTTTTTTATTTTATCCTCAATAATAAGTTTCGTTATTTTATCTTTATATTGCCACATGCCATTTATATCATCCTCGGCAATCGTTCTTATCATTCCTGGTTTGGCTATAACTCCTTGGATGGCTACTTTACTTTTAAATGTTTGACCAGTTATACTATCAGCTAAGGTAACGCCTTCGTCTATCCATAATCTTAAATTAAAAATTTTAGATTTATTTTTTTCAATTGTATCTTCTAGTAATACTCTTCCTTCTGTAGCACCGTCTATTTGAGTGCTTTCTTCTGTTGGTTCATTATCTAAAGTATTTAAATAAGAAATTGTTTTATCACTATCTTCTGTTAATTGATATTTTACAAATTCACTATTTAATGTAGTTTCGTTTAGCATTTCAAGAGCAAGCGTATAATCGATGGGGGTTTCGCAAACATTTGTTATTGTAAATGTATAAGGTTCTAAATTTCTTCCTTGTTCATCTGTTAGTGGAAAAGCATTATCTAATCCTATTTCATTTTTTTCATTTGTTAAAGTTAATTTTAAGCAAGTGCTTTGTACAATATTTACCCCTGTTTGATGTTCTGTTGTTGTCCATAAAGCATAACTTGTCCCTATTGCTATTAATATTGTTGCTATAATTCCGAACACTATATATTTTATTCGTCGTCTGGGTTCCTTTTTATTATTATCTAAACAATAACCCCCCCCCCAGACGGCTATTTTCGCTGGTTGGGAGGTTCTTTTTGAAACTATTCATTTCTTTATCCTCCTACTATACTTCTATTTTATTACGAATAAGTTAGACTTGCAAGATGGAATTTAAAAAATTCCTCCTACTATCCATGCCTTTAACTAAACTTTAATACGATGTATTCTAAATATTACTTTTCATAAAAAATATAATCTGGCGTACATTCAAAAATGTCTGCTATTTTTAATGCCATATCATAATAAAGTTTTCTTGTCTTATGTTCCAATTGCCAATAAAAACACTTACTAATTCCTAAAAGAACTGCCATATCTTCATAACTTAAATTCTTTTTTTCTCTTAATTTTTTTAATTTACGATATTCCTTCATTCTATCCCTCATTTTTATCATTATAACACATTTTTATTACAATAACCCACCATTTCCCGGTTTTTTTAAATTTTTTAGAGAAAATTAGTACTAGGTGGTTTCTATGTTAGATAAATTAAAAGAAATTAGAGAATATGAAGGTCTAACACAACAAGAAGTAGCAGAAAAATTACAAGTAAAACGAAGTACCTATGCAGGATGGGAAAATGGTAAAGATATTATTCCTCTAGAAAGATTAAATGAACTTGCAAATCTTTACCATACCAGTTTAGATTATTTAATAGGAAATTCTCCAACCAAAGAACAAGTTTTAGAAATACAAAAAATCAATCGTGTAGAATTTTCCCAAAACCTCAAAAACTTTCGTAAAGAAAAACATCTAACACAAGAAAAATTGGCTGAAAAACTAAAGACCAGTCAAGCAAATATTCATAAATATGAAACCAATAAAAGTTTAATTACAACAACTTATGCTTTAGAATTTAGTAAACAATATCAGTATTCTCTTGATAAACTTTTAGGTAGAAAAAAGGATTCTCAAAAATAAGAATCTCTTTTTTTAAAACATTTTATCTATATTTTTAGGAACCTTATCTTCAACAATGGTACAAATAATTTTTTCTTCTTGTTCTTTACTAACTTTCTTTCCTGTCATAAGACTTAATGTTTCAATCACTTCTTTTAATGTGGTTTCATCTTTCATATTTCCTGCTTGAAGTTTCTTAGCTAAATCAACAATCGTATTTTTATCGACTTTTGTTTTTTTCTCGACTTTTTTAAAAAAATCGTCTTTCAATTCCAACTTCATCACCTACTAAGTAGTATATGACAAAATCCTATAGGGTTTCTTCTTTTTGAAATTCTTCATAAAAAAGATCATCGGGTTTTAGTTGAAAAATATGGGCGATATCTTTGGCCATATCATAAGACAAACGTCTATTTTTATGTTCTAATTGCCAATAGTAAGATTTACTAATTTTTAGAATTTTTGCCATATCCTCATAACTTAATTTCCTTTGTTCACGTAAATTTTTTAATTTTTCCATTTTACTTCCTCCGAGTTTGATATTAATCATACCTTATATTTATAGAAATGTCAATTTTTGTGCAGTTCTCGTGTAGTGGACTTGTAAAGGGCAAAAACCTATATTTATAATTAAGGATGTGAAGTATGAGAATCGAAACAATTATCGGCAATAACTTGAAATATTACAGATACAAAGCCAATTTATCTCAAGAAAAATTTTATGGTCAATTTGGTTTAAATTATCGTTATTTAGCAAGTGTGGAACGTGGGAAAATCAATGTATCGGTAGAATTTCTAGACCATTTAGCCAAAGTATTAAAAATAGATATTCGAGAGTTTTTTAATCCTGATAAGAAAAGATGGGTGTTTAAAAAAAGAATTGATGGAAAAGAGGATAAATAAATTTTTATTCCTTTTTTCTTTATTTTTATCTAATCATGGTCTTTGAAACCTTAAAGAAAGCGTATCTTCCCTAATGGTTGCTCGATTGGTCGATGGAAAAAACTTTTTAAAAACCAAAAAAGAAGATTAGTTCACTAGTCTTCCTTTTTATTTTTAAATTGTAAAAGAATTGGGGTTCCCATTAAATCAAAATTTTCTCTAATTTTATTTTCTAAATAACGTTCGTAACTAAAATGGACTAAATTTTTATTATTGACTCTTAACGTAAATTTCGGAGGTTTACTATCTGTTTGACTGGCAAAATAAATTTTTAGTCTTTTTCCTTTATAAGAAGGAGGTTCATGCATAATAGTAGCATCTAAAATGACATTGTTTAAATCACTTGTCTTAATTTCTTTATGATTGTTTTCATAAGAAGCAAAAATAGCAGGCATTAAAGTATGCATTCTTTTTTTAGTTTTCGCCGATAAAAAGACCACAAACGCATAGGAAGCAAATTGAAAATGCGATTCAATATTCTTTTTCCATAGTTTTAACTCTTCATTAGGGTTTTCAATGGTATCCCATTTATTGACGGCAATCACAATTCCCTTCCCTGCATCAATCGCATAGGACAAAATATGTTTATCTTGTTCAATAATACCCTCGGATGCATCAATTACTAAAACACAGACATCACTACGATCAATGGCTTTTAAACTACGAACCAAACTGTATTTTTCAATCTCTTCGTAAATACGTCCTTTCTTGCGCATTCCAGCAGTATCAATCGCAATGACTTCTTCTCCTTGGTACAAGAAAGGTGTATCCGTTGCATCTCGTGTTGTTCCAGCAACATCACTTACTAAAACTCTTTCTTCATTTAAAAGGGCATTAATTAAACTACTTTTTCCCACATTAGGTCGTCCAATAAAACAAAATTTTACGCGATTATCTTCTGTTTCTTCATTCTCTGGAAAATCACGGCAAATCTCTTCTAATAAAGCATCCATTCCTAAATTATGGGTGGCGCTAATTGCAAATACCTTCGAAAAACCAAGTTCATAATAACTATAAATGTTTTCATTTCTCTTTTCATTGTCTATTTTATTTACGGCGACAATGACTTTTTTATTCGTTTTTAATAACAAATCTCTTATTTTGAAATCACTACTACTAATCTCTTCTTTTCCATCGACAACAAAGACAATTGCATCTGCTTCCTCAATAGCCAAAGTAGCTTGCATTAAAATATCTTTATTCCAATTATCATTGCCATCCTCAATACCACCTGTATCGATTAATAAAAATGTTTTATTTTGATAATGAACATCTCCATAAATACGATCTCTTGTAACACCTGGTGTATCAAGTACAATAGATTTGTTTTCTTTAATAAGACGATTAAAAATCGTTGACTTCCCAACATTAGGTTTTCCTATTAAACAAACGGTTCTTTTCATCAAAAACACCCCTTTCTTAAAGATTAGGTTATTTTATCATACTTTATTCTGCATCACAAGTTAATTTTATTTCGTCATTAAAATGAACATAAATACGATTATATTTTTGATAAACTACTAATTCTATTTCATCCATTCCAGAATTATCACGTGGATCTAAAATATAAGGAGAAGTGGTACTATCTTTTTTTAAATCTCCACTCGTGATTAAATCAGATACTTTTATGGTAGCACTTGGATTTCCATTAAAATCCTCTGTAAAACTTTCTTTTCGATCTTCTCCATATAATTTGGCAGCTGTTTCAATAGAATCAATTTTCTTACAATACATGTTTGTTTTTAATTTGTTAGAGATAGAAATGGTACTTGGTACCGCAACAGCAATTAAAATAGCCAAAATAACAATAACAGCCAGTAATTCAACTAAAGTAAATCCTTTATTATTTTTCATACGTTTCACCCTATTTTTAGTATAACACGAATTTCAAGGGTCTAATAGTTGTTTTTTTCGTATGTTGTCAACTAACTGCTAGGACAATACGGAAACCATTCCCACTACCTACACCATCACTACCACCTGTATAACTGAACACACCTGCATTCATTTGAGAGAAGTAATGAGCACCACGATGAAACCAAGAGGCCGTTGGGTTAATAAAATTAGCATAATCACTCCACATCGAACCTATATAATCACTTGATGATGTCGTAAATGGGCCTATCTCCCCAGTCGCATCCCCTAGTATTCTTCTATCCCAATGCGTTTGATTTGCATAATAAGAATATACATCATAATATCTTCTATCATCGAAATCAGTAACTGACCATCCATTCGAAGAATAATATAATGGATTTTTATTTTGAATATCTAACATAACACTGGCCATTTGTTCCTGTGCTCCACCACTCATATCGTAGATTCCACTATAATTTCCGGTTGTACTTGCTGATTGAGCATTATCTAATCCTCCATAAGCTGTATTCCCTGTGTATCCTGTATAATAAGAGCTATTGCTATTTATTTCTACTTCTTTACATGTACCTGTTTCTTTATCACATCTTCCATAAATACTTTGGGTTAAATAAGCTACCGCTCCCCATTCCGTATTTTTCATTAAGTGACTTTGTAAGTCTGGTTGATAACTTCTTGAATTTTTAAATGAATTCCCTACTGTAATGCTTCTCCAACTTATTACATTCGGCTTTACTTGAATCCCATTATTGTTGCTTGTTTCAAATTTGCCTACCCATATTCCAGATGTATCAAAGGCTAAAAATGCTGAGTGTGTCATATAATTCCCATAAGCACAATTCCCATCGCTTCCTGATGCACCTTGGACTTTATTATCTAACATCGGCGTTTTACAAGTTGGTTCCCCATCTATTGTTCCATTATCTGTCGTATTGTCTAGTCCAAATTTTATCTCGATTGCTAAATTATCTTTGCTTTCTATTTGAGTTACTTCTGTATAGTTTCCTAAATTTTGATCAAACAACTTATAACTATATTTTGGTATCCACACAAAATAACTTTCTATCCATTCTTCTTTGATTTGATTACCTGGTTCAATAGTTTGAGCTTTTCCTGTTGCATTTAATATGACTGCATTGGCCCATTTTTTTTCTGCATAACTATACCATTCGTTATACAAATTGGCTTTCGTTACAACTCCATTCTCTTCTATTTCTACTGGAACTAATTCTTCATTTTCATCGAATACAGGATAGGCTCCATGTAATATATCTTCAGTATATAATTTTGTAAAATCTATATTACATTTTATTTTAGTTGCGTTTTTTGGATTTTTTATATGCTCTAAATTCCATTCATAATTATTCCATTCGGCTGTTACTTCATTTTCGCATTGTACTTCTTGTACAAGATAACCACTATTTCGATTCGGAAAACTTCCACTTACTTTTTCTTTATCTACTGTAAAAGCTAAGGTTATATCTGCACCAGAAAAATCTGGTACAGTTCCTTTTAAGACATCAAATGTTTTTCTTTCTTCATACATAGCAAAACTTCGGTATAGACTTATACCTCCTATGACTCCTATTAATAGTATTATGAATCCAAATAGTATTTCTTTTTTCTTTTTATGTTTATTAAATCGTTTTAAGTCCTCTGGTTTCTTATTATCTAAATAATAACCCCCCCCCCAGACGACTATTTCGCTCGGTTGGGAGGTTTCTTTCGAATTCTTTCATTTGTTTCTCCTCCATATCTTAATCTAATTCTACTCTTTTTTTGAATTTACATCAAGAAAAATTTTACTTTATTTGATATAATATAACTTGAATATCTGCATTATGAATGCAAGATATCATATTACCATATTACTATAAGTATTTTAAAAGACACTAAAAAAGAACTATTTTGTTTGTTCTTTCTTTAACTTCTCAACTTGTTCAATAGATAAGCCGGTATATTTTGAAATTATGTCGATATCCATGTTATCTTCCAACATCTTCTTTGCAGTAGAAAGGTTTGCTTCCGCTTTTCCTTCGTCCATTCCAGTTTCTTTGGCATCCTCTAGTTGTTGACGATGCTTCTCTTCAATATCATAATACCCCGCAAACTCTGGATCTTTACTTAACTCTTCTACTGTTCTTATTACTGACATATATTCCTCATCCCCCTCATACTTTTCCTCTAATTGCTTGATTGTTCTTTTTTCTTTTATGAAATTAGCAAACTTCTTTATTTCTTTACCTACATTATAGTTTTTATCAGAACAATTTTCAAGTATTACATGATAAGAAATATAATTGTTTACTTCTATGTGTCCCTTTTTATCTTGTATTTGAAAAATCAAGATAGGGTCACTTGTTTCATACTGATTAAAATTATCAAAATTAATCAGTATAATAGAAGTATAGTCTTTCTTGGATGTGGTAGTTTCCACAATACGACTCATGGCATACAAACTGCTTTTCTCAAAAACATGTTTTTGATATGCTTGATTCATTTCCACAATTATTTGCATGTGGTCAGTAATCTTAATGGTCATATCGGTGGATTGTTTCTTTTGTATTTCTTGTCTTTTAGCTATTTCTTCACCACCTATATAAGTGGCATGATACAAAAGATTTCTATCTATACCTGTGATTTCACTAATCAAACCTGCCACCATATTTCTACTTTGTGGTTTAGTCATGAAAGCTTTAAACATCCAATCATTTTTTAAGTTGATTGTTTTTGGTTCTTCTTGAGTAAACAATTTTTTCACCTCCGTTCTTATAAAAGAAGTATCTAAAAATACTTCCTCTACTTATATATATACAAGGCAAATTTGTGATTTCCTTTTTTTCAAGCAAATTTTTTAAAAAAAGTGCAAAAAAGTAGACACTTCTTTACACTTTTCTGTTGTCAATTTTAATTTAACCCTTTTTATTCTTTTGAGAATCGCCTTTAGAGAAAGTTTTGGCATCTTTTGTCGATTCTATTGAAATGTATTATGTTTTCTTTATAATAACTCACCGTTACCGAAAAGGGGCGTCTACTATTAACTTATTTTTATTTTCAGGGGGTTTTGGACTTCTTTGAAAGTAGAAAGCGGTGGTAGTTTTGAACAAAGAATTTTTACATTTTCTTGTACGAATCCTTTTACTCATTATAATTTTATTAATTGTTGTTATTATACTTCAATCAATTTAAAAAAGGCGCCATATCAAAAGACTTTTCTTTTGATATAACGTCAACACACTAGTAGGCGTTACCTTTTCGGTAACACTTACATTTTGATTATATTAGATTTTTTTATAAATAACAAGTTTTTATTTTCACAAAAAGTTAAACTACTAAGAAACATTTTCAAGTTTAACACTGACAATTTTGCTTACTCCAGATTCTTGCATCGTAATTCCATACAAATTGTCGGCATATTCCATCGTTCTTTTTTTATGGGTAATTAAAATGAATTGACTATTGTCTTTATATTCTTGCAAATATTTGCCAAAAGCATCGACATTGGCTTCATCAAGAGCTGCTTCTACTTCATCTAAAACACAGAATGGTACTGTTTTCACATTTAAAACCGCAAATAGTAAAGAAATAGCTGTCAAAGTTTTTTCTCCTCCACTTAATAAACCAATGGAATTTAATTTTTTCCCTGGAGGCTCAGCGATAATCTCAATTCCCGTTTCCAAAATATTTTCTGGCTCCGTAAGTTTTAGTAAACCTTCTCCGCCTTTAAACAGTTTTTTAAAGACTTTTTTAAATTCTTCATTAATAAGAGCAAAGGTTTTACTAAAGCGTTCGACCATAATCGTATCCATTTCATTAATAATATTTAATAAATTTTCACTTGCACTTTCCAAATCTTCTTTTTGATGAGTTAAAAAATCATAACGCGTATGAACACGTTCATATTCTTCAATAGAAAAAACATTGACTTCTCCTAAACGAGCAATTTCTTCTTTTAAACTAGCTACTTTATTTTTAGCAATGGTAGCATCAAGTTCTAATACATAAGAAAGTTTGGCTTGCTCATAGGTTAAATTATAACTTTCACTCAAATTTAAAAGTAACGTATCCAAACGAATATCCATCTTACCAATGGCTACTTCTTTATTTTTAAGTTCCGTTTGTAATTTATTGTAATGGCTATTTTTTTCACGATATTCTTTTTCTAAAGTATCAATTTCTATTCCTAAGTTTTCTTTGTCATTTTTTAATTCTTCTAAGTGGTTGACAAGACCATTTTTTTCATTTTCTACTTTGGTTGTTTCTTCCATTAAAGAAAGCAATTTTTTATCCAGTTCACCATTTTTAAGAGTTTTAGAACCATCCAATTCTTTTTGTAGTTCCATTTCTTTACTTTGTTTGGCTTCTAAATTGACCCTCTTTTCATTTAAACTTTCTTGTTGAACAATTCTTTCTCGATTCAATTGTTCTTCCGTTGTTTTTAATTGGTTTAGTTCTTCTTCCATTTTCTTTAGTTCGACTTCAGCATTCTTTTTAGAAGTGATTGTTTTATCGATTTCTTTTTTGATATTTTCAAGTTCCATTTTATCTTTTAAAAAACTGGTATCATTTTTAAAAGTTCCTCCTGTTAAAGATCCTCCTGTATGCATGATTTCTCCATCTAAACTAACAATACGATACTTGTATTCTAATTTTTTACCTAGAATATTTAAAGTATCAATATCTTTGACCACTAAAACATTTCCCAATTGATTTTTAATAATAGGAGCAAATTTCGAATCAAAAGAAATTAAATCCGCCGCAACACCAATAAACCCCTCTAAGCCTTTTATGTCTTTTAAAACACTTTCAAAGATGGTTTTCTCTTTAATAATATTTAAAGGAAAAAAAGTAGCTCTCCCTAATTTATTTTCTTTTAAAAAAGTAATACATTCTTTTGCTACCCGTTCATTTTCTACCACTACAAACTGAGCACTCGCTCCTAAAGCGACCTCAATTGCTGTTCCATAAAGTTTTGGAATTTCAATTAATTTGCCAATGGTATTATAGACCCCTTTTAAACGCACATTGTTTAAAACATTTCGAACCGCATTAGGCATCTTGCTATCATTTAAAAGACTTGTTTCTAAAACATCCCTTTTACTTTCTAAAGAATACAATTGATAGGTATATTCTTGCATTTTTTGTTGTAAAGAATTTCTTTTTACTTTCAGTAAACTTTCTTTTTCATTATTTTCTTCTAATTGTCTTTTGCTACTTTCTAGAAGAGTTGTTTCTTTTTGGCAATCTTCTTCTAAACGATGAATAGCTTTATTTAACTCTAAAATTTCTTCTTTTAGGTGAATCAAGTTTTGCTCGACATCACTCATATTGCCACTAAATTTTTTACGTTCAGTATACATTACTTTTTCATTTTGTAGATTGACAAATTGACTCGTAATTTCCAAAAGAGATTGATTGGTCTTACTAATTTCTTCTTCCAAACGAATATTTTTTAACTTTAAAGTTTCCAAATGACTTGCTTCTTGACTCGATAATGTATTTTCTTCTAAAAGTTCTTCATTAATCGTCGCTATTTCTTCTTTTATTTTTTGATATTCCGTATTTAGATTGGTAATTTCTTCCGTAATAGTAGCAATTTCAATATTTTTTAATTCTTCTTTTAAATTTAAGTATTTTTGCGCATTTTCACTTTGTTCTCTTAACGGATCTAAATTGACTTGTAACTCTTTGATAATTAAATCGACTTTTTCAATATTTTCTTTGGTTTTTTCTAATTTTTTTAAACTTTTTTCTTTACGCTTTTTGTATTTTAATACCCCAGCGGCTTCTTCAAAAATAACACGACGCTCTAAAGGTTTACTATTGACAACCGATTCAATACTTCCTTGACTGATAATATTAAAAGAATCAATCCCTGAACCCGTATCTAAAAATAAATCCGTGATGTCTTGTAAACGCACCTTGGCTCCATTAATAAAATATTCACTTTCTCCACTGCGATACAATACTCTTTTTACTTCTATTTCTTCTAACTCGCTTTTTAAATAATGGTCTTTATTATCAAATGTTAAAGAAACTTCTGCACGATTAGCTGCATTACGACTTTTAGAACCGGAAAAAATAATATCACTCATACCATTAGAACCACGTAGATTTTTAATAGATTGTTCTCCTAAAACCCAACGGATGGCATCAACAATATTGGATTTACCACTACCATTGGGTCCAACGACACAAGTAATATTATCATCTAAAAGAATATCCGTTTTGTCTGCAAACGATTTAAACCCATTTGCTTTAATACTTTTAAGATACATAAAATTTGCCTCCTACTTTGAAGATTTTAAATAGGCATCTTTAGCCGCTCTTTGTTCAGCTTCTTTTTTACTACCTCCGATACCTCTTCCATAAATCATGCCATCAATTTGAACTTCAACGGTAAATGTTTTTTTATGAGCAGGACCTTTTTCATTAGTAACAACGTATTCTAAACTTTTTTTATCGGTTTGTACCATTTCTTGTAAAAGAGATTTATAATCGTATTTAAATTGAATATGCTTTTCAATATAAGGAACAATTAAATCCAAGATAAATTTTTTAACAACTTCTAAACCACATTCTAAATAAATAACCGCTAAAACACTTTCAAAGACATCAGCAACAATCGTCTTATTGATATCTTTTTCTTGTCCATGTCCGACTAAAATATAATTTTCTAAATCGATATCTTTGGCATAAGCATCCAAGGCTTCTTCACAGACATAACTTGCTCTTATTTTACTCATATCTCCTTCTTTATAAGGCGTATTTAAAAATAAGTATTCACTTATAACGAGTTCTAAAACAGCATCTCCTAAAAACTCTAAGCGTTCATAATTTTTAGAGTGATGTTCATTCGAAAAAGAACTATGCGTTAAAGCCATTTTTAATAATTCTTCATTTTGAATATGGATTCCATATTTTTTAAGATTTTCTATCATCGAAAAACACATCCTTCAAGTTTCTTAAACTATTATAACACGACCCGTCTTATTTTGGTATAGAAAGAAAAAAACAAGTTTATGCTTATTTGTTGAACTTGTTCTTTTTAACTCTTTTTAATTCTTCTGTCTCTAAGAAAAAAGTATCCGTCTTTTGATAATGATTTAAAATATCTTGAAAGCTTTCTGTCGTATAAATTTTAAAATCTGGCTCGATAGTATAAAAGATTCCTTGATTGGGAAAAGGAATTAAAGCCTCATAATAAGTTAAATGATTTTCTTCGAGAAGATAAGTACCGGTCGTTTTAAAGGAGTTATAGTCGTTGACATAAGTTTTTTTGCTCTTTTGGTATTTAAATAGTAAGTAATATTCACGATGATAAGAAAAATCAAACGGACGATTTCTTTCACTCAAATAGCCCTTTTGGTTGATTTGTTCTTTCATGATAGAAAATTCTTCTTCTGAAACATGATTCACTAAGTAAGAGCTATCTTGTAAATTATGAAGATATGTATATAAAGATTCTCGAAGAATTTTATCTTGATTTTGATGCATGATAATAATTTCACTTTCTTCTTTAACGTGTGAAAGTGCATATTCATAGTATTTCATATTTATTTCCTCTCTTTTTCTCTTTAGTATAACATAAATTTTCTTTTACTTTAATCAAATTTTGTAGTAAAATGAACGTGGTGAGTCAAATGAAAAAACTTTGTATTTTTCTCATCAATTGTTACCAAGTCTTACCATTTACTTCGCATCATTTTTGTCGTTTTACACCAACTTGTAGTGAATACACAAAAATTGCTATTGAACGATTTGGTGTTTTAAAAGGAATAAAATTAGGGATAAAAAGAATAGCCAAGTGTCGTCCAAATGGACCATTTGGTATTGATGAAGTCCCCGAAAAGGAGAAAGTATGAAAAAAAGAATTTTAGGAATCATTATAATCGGTTTACTATTTTTAACCACTGGTTGTGGAAATAACAAAAGTGATGGGTTAAACGTTTTAACGACACTCTATCCAATTGAATTTATCGCCGAGCAAATCTATCAAGATGGTTCTATATTAAGTATTTATCCCAATGGTGCTGAGGTAGCAAATTATACTCTAACCAACAAACAAATTAAACAATATAGTAAAAATGATATTTTTATTTACAATGGTTTATCAAATGAACAAGAAGTTGCCAAAAATTTAATTAATAATAATCATAAATTATATATTATCGATGTAGCTTATGGACTTAAATATGAAAATGGCATTGAAGAATTATGGTTAAGTCCCAATTACTATTTGATGCTTGCTAAAACCATTAAAGACAACTTAAAGGATTTTGTAAGTAGTAAATATGCCAAAGAAGAACTAGAGAAAAAATATGAGGATTTAGCAGACAAGTTATCGGTGATGGATGCCGAATTACGAAATGTTGCGAAAAGTGCAAACGAAATCAATAAGGGAACAATTATCGCCTCTTCGAATATGTTTAAATACTTAGAAAACTATGGATTTACCGTAATTTCTTTAGAAGAAGCCAATCTAAATTCTCTTAAAAATAATTTTAAAGAAAAGAAATATACAACCCTTTTCATGAAAGATACTGAAGAAAAAAATAGTGCAATTCAAGAATTAGTACAAGAAGGAGCCAAAGTGGTAACGGTAAATACAATGGAAACATTAACCAGTGAAGAAAAAGAAAACAATGATACGTATTTTACCATTATGAATGAATATATGGAAAATATTAAAAATGCGACTTTAGGAGATTAAATCTCTTTTTCTTTTTAAAAATAGTTAGAAAATTTGAGGTGGAAAAATGAAAAATTTAAAAAAAACATGGGAAATGATTCGCTATAATCAAAAAACGCTCGTCCAATTCGAATTCTTTTATAAAGTGATTTCGGCGATATTTTTTATTCCTTTATTTTTAGGAATGTTTCGACTTACTATGAAAATCGCCGGCTATTCGTACTTAACTTTAGAAAATGTTTTGGCTTTTTTAAGCAATCCTTTTTCTCTTTTGATGCTTTTTTTACTGATTTTACTCATGACTTTGTATGCTTTATTTGATATTAGTGCTCTAATTTTAATTTTAGATTGCTCGTATCATAAAAAGAAAATCACGATGAAAGAAGCCATTTTTACTTCTCTATCTAAAATAAAACATGTCTTTTCTCCCAAAAATATTTTTATGGCTTTTTTAATTCTCTTTTTAATTCCTTTTTTAAACTTAGGTATTTCTTCTAGTTTTATTTCCACGATAAAAGTACCAGAATTTATTATGGATTTTATTGTTCAAAACAAAACACTCTTTATTCTTTATCTTCTTGCTTTACTTTTCTTAGCAATTTTGCTCCTTCGTTGGATTTATGCGATGCATTACTTTATTTTAGAAAACGAAAACTTTAAAAATGCCCGAAAAAGAAGTAGCAAATTAAGTAAAAAGAATAAAATTAAAGATTTTTTAGTCATTGCCTGCACAGAGATTTTGACAACGCTACTCTATGTTCTCTTTGTCTTTTTAGGAATTTTCTTAATTCTTTTGATTCACAAAGTTTTCTATTCGATTGAATTCATTCGCAATTTTACGATTACCATCATTTGGATTTTTATCGCTTTATCTTTTCTGGTGTTTACACTACTTGCAACTCCTATTAGTTATGCTTCGATAAGTGGTTTATACTACGTTCATAAAAACGAAAGAAAAGAAAAAATAAAAGCCGTTCCTATCGTAAAAATAGCCGAAAAAGAAAAAAGAAATTATCGTTTTCTTAAGGTAGGTGCTACACTTCTTACTCTTCTTGGTGGAACGATGCTTACCTATGCAATTTATAATGGTAAGTTTCACTTTAATATTGAGTATATAAGAACCATTGAAGTCACTGCCCATCGTGGAGCTTCCGCTTTGTATCCTGAAAATACCCTAGTGGCTTTTCAAGGAGCAAAAGAACTAGGAGCAGATTGGGTTGAGTTAGATGTTCAACAAACGAAAGATAAAAAATTGATTGTTTTACATGATACCAATTTAAAAAGAACGACTGGAGTCAATCAAAACACTTGGGAAACAAATTATGACGAGATTAAAGAATTAGATGCCGGTAGTTTCTTTAGCGATGCCTTTCAAGGAGAAAAAATACCTTTACTAGAAGAAGTTATTTTATACGCCAAAGAAAATAATTTAAAATTAAATATTGAATTAAAACCAACAGGCCATGAAACCGATTTTGAATCGTCCGTTATTGATTTAATTCACCAATACGATTATCAAGATAATTGTGTAGTCACTTCCCAAAATTATGATGTTTTGTTCCATGTTAAAGAATATGATCCGACAATTCAAACCGTTTATGTTATGAGTCTTGCTTATGGAGATATTACTAAACTTACTTATGCCGACCACTTTAGTATTGAAGCTTCTAGCATTACGAAAACATTAGTGAAAAAAATTCATAACGAAGGCAAAGAAATCTATGCTTGGACAATCAATACCGAAGAAAACATGCAAAAAATGATTTCATTAAACGTCGACAATATTATCACCGATAATATTACTTTAGCCAAAGAGACTATTGCAAAAAGTAAAACAAGTTCGATTGTTCAAGAATACATTCGACTTATTCGATCATGGTTTTAATTTAGTATACAATACAAAAATTAGTTATTGACTATAATAAAAATATATACTAAAATAAATTTATGGTCTTTATGGAGTAGTACTCAAGAGGCTGAAGAGGTGCCCCTGCTAAGGGTATAGGTCGGGTAACTGGCGCGAGAGTTCAAATCTCTCCTACTCCGCCATTTAAGAATTTAAAAAGATTTTGAGGTTTTTCAAAATCTTTTTTCTTTATTTATTCTTTTTCTTTTCATTTTTAATTGCAAATTGATTTAAAACTTTCTTCTTCAAACGATAAGACATAAACAGAAAGAAAATACCAATAAGTGCTATAGGAATACTCGTTACATAATCACTCCATTTTAGACGATTAAAATGACTAAAAAATAAATAGATGGCATACAAAACTAAAAGGATTCCCGCAACGTTCAAACGAAATAAACGTTTGAGCATTTCCATACCTTTTTCCGTTTTTTGATATTTTTCTTTGATGGCTTTTTTTTCTTCTTTACTCATTCTTTCGTATTTTGTTTTCAAATTTACCACAACCTTTGAAAAAATTATAGCACGTCCTTCTTCTTTTTTAAACTTATTTTCTTTTTTTCTATCATACGTTATAATAAAAAGAGAAAAGAGGATAAAAAATATGACATGGGATAATATTCAAAATATGGGTAAAATTCATATGATTGGCATTGGTGGTGTTTCTATGAGTGGTCTAGCAGAATTATTAATGGATCACCACATTTTCGTAACAGGAAGTGATGCCCATGAAAGTGATAATACCAAACATTTAAAAGAACTAGGATTAGAAATTACGATTGGATCTAATTTAGAGTTGGTAAAACAAGCCGACGTAGTTGTCTATACCGCCGCTATTCCAAAAACGGATGCCGAATACACATATGCAGAAAAGTTAGGAAAGAAACTCATGGAACGTAGCGAATTTCTAGGAGAAATTACCAAATGTTTTTCGAAATGTATTTGTATTAGTGGAACCCATGGCAAAACGACAACGACTTCTATGATTTCCATGATTTTTTTAGAAGCCCAAAAAGACCCGACTATCGAAGTAGGTGCTTACTTAAAACCTATTCAAGGAAACAACAAAACAGGAAAAAGCGACTACTTTATTTTAGAAGCTTGCGAATACGTTGATTCATTTTTAAAATTCCATCCCCATACTGAAATCATTTTAAATATCGACAATGACCATTTAGATTATTTTAAAACAATTGAAAATATTAAACACTCTTTCCTAAAATTTACAGAAAATTTAGATGAAGATGGCGTTGTTATTGCAAACATAGATGATATAAATACCAAAGAAATTTTAACCAATGTCCACCATCCCGTCATCACCTATGGTATTTTAACCGAAGCTAATTTTAGAGCCCAAAATATCACCATGGATTCCTCTGGTTACCCTACTTTTAATTGCTATAAAAATCAAGTTTACTATGATACATACACTTTAAAAGTACATGGCCAACATAACATTTTAAATGCCCTTGCCTCTATAGCCACCGCCGATTTATATGCTCTCGATAAAGTATCCATAAAGAAAGCCTTAGAAAATTTTACTGGAGCCAATCGTCGTTTCGAACTTATTGGAACTTTTAAAGGAATTCCTGTTTATGACGATTATGCCCATCACCCTACCGAGATTGAAACAACCTATCTTTGTACCAAAGAAATTCCCCATCATGAAACTTGGGCGATATTTGAACCGCATACTTTTTCTAGAACCAAGGAGCACTTAAAAGAATTTGCCATGGTTTTAAAACAATTTGACCACATTCTTCTTGCTCCTATTTACGCTGCAAGAGAAACGAATACTTATGAAATTTCTTCTAAAGACTTAGAAAACTTAATAAAAAAAGAAAACGAAAATGTTTGCTTTTTAGAAAGTTATGAAGAAATAGAGGAATATTTAAAAGAAAATGTCCAACCACAAGATATTATTGTCACAATTGGAGCAGGCACGATTAATCAAGTCGGTTATTCTTTAATAAAAGAAGATTAGGAAATAAAAATTTTTTACACTTTTCTAAAATTTATGTTATAATGAATTAGCAAGTGTAAATGTCTCCTTAGCTCAGTTGGTAGAGCAACTGACTCTTAATCAGTGGGTCTAGGGTTCGAATCCCTAAGGGGACACCAAGTTTGTTAAGTAAAATTCCTAGCAATTATAAGAGTTTGCTAGGAATTTTTATTTTTTTAAAATTATTACAAATAACACAAATTATTATAGTTTGGCACTAACTACGGCACTTTTAAACTGTTCCTATCTAAACACCTCGTATATTGATTTGCTTTAATTCTTTGGGCTAATGCATAAGTTATATAATCAATAGATCAATATAACATATCATATAATAGAAACAAACTTATAAAATTGACATGATTATTCATTTTTGTTATAGTAAACAGCAATTAAAAATGATTAGGATAGTTAGGAGTGTTTCTATTGAATTTTGAACATAATTTACAATTAGCAAAAGATAAATGTAATGGTAAATATACAGAAGAACTTACTAAAAAATTTTATATGCTCTATCCTTTTACCAATGAAAATATTGGTGGTTATATTCAAAAATTTCCTTTAAAAAACAAATCTTTGTTAACGATAGGTTCTTCCTTTGATCAAGCCTTAAATGCCATTCTATATCAATGCAAAAAGATTACTTTTCTGGATATTTGTCCGAATGCAAAAGTATATGCTTATTTAAAAATGGCCTGTTTATTAGAACTTGAACGAGAAGAATTTTGTCAATTTTTACGATATAAAAACTATCCGAAGCCTTTTATAGATAATCCCTTACTTTATAATAAAAGGGACTACAACAAAATTTGGAAAACTTTACGTCTTTTAAATGATGAAGCCTATTTATTTTGGGATGAACTTTTTAATACATTTTCCCCTGAAGTGATACGTAATAGTCTCTTTTTTAATCTAGAAGAAGATAAACAGTCAGCCCTAGAAATGTATAATCCCTATTTAAGGAATACTCTTCTCTATCAAGAGACAAAAGAAAAATTAAAAAAAGCAAAAATAGAATTTATCAATGCGGATTTATTTACGGTTACGTTAAAGAAAAAATTTGATACTATCTGGTTATCCAATCTAGCTACTTATATAGAAAGTTATGAAAAAATAAAAAAACTTATTTTAAAAATGAAACCATGTTTGCATGAAAATGGTAAAATGCTTTTATGTTATCTTTATGATACCGAAGCCAATCAAAAATATCATGCCCACTCTTCTTTTCTTTATAATTTAGAAGAAACCTTAGCTTATTTTCAAGAATTCCATCCGCAACTTTTTTCGTTTCAAGGTACTTATAGTATTCAATTTCATAATCAAACAAAAGATTCTATTTTGACACTTACTAAAAAATGATATACTAAAGTTAGGTGATTGATATGTTAAAAATGCCCCCTCTTGCCAAAATTTATGAAGCCTATACTTGTATTGCTGATAAAAGAATAAAACTGGAAGAAAATCGAGCTTTAGTTAGTTCTTCAGATGGAAAGAAAAACTATACAGTAAAATGGCAAGGAAATTGTTATGTTTCCAATGATAATGCTTCCTTTTGGCAAGGATATCCAGGTTATCCCATTCTTGCCGTTTTAATGCTACAAAAAAGGCTTCCCTTTAAAGAAGAAATAATTTCTTTATTTTCTCATATTAATTGGCACGAACTAAATTTAAAATATAAAAGAGATTACGAAAAAGCCGTCGACGAAGTTTTAAGTAAAATCAATTATGATACGAATGAAATTAAAAAGGAAACCGAAAAAATTTATGAAGAACTAAAAAATTTACCAATTGAGATAAAAAGAAAATTAGAAGACTAAAATTTACAATTTTTGCATAGAATATAGTAAAAAAGACTTGCATTATGTCCTAAAATAAGATAAAATTAAAGAGTCATTGCGAGATGGGCTTGTAGCTCAGCTGGTTAGAGCGCACGCCTGATAAGCGTGAGGTCGGAGGTTCAAGTCCCCCCAGGCCCACCATTTTGTTTTGGCGAGTTGGTGAAGCGGCTTAACACACTGCCCTTTCACGGCAGCATTCACGGGTCCGAATCCCGTACTCGTCACCATTTAGTAATTAAACTTAAACAGAAATTGTTTGAGTTTTTTTCTATTTACATAACTTTCTGCATAAGAATTAGTATGGGAAATAATAGTCGAGATAGTGAAACATTAGAAGAACTACGCATTGAAGATTATATATGGATTATTTATATTTTTTTAGCCATATTTGCTATTGTCTCCAATCATTATGAACGAAATTATTTAAAAAAACATCAAAAACAAGACGAAAACCTATTTAGAACTATCAATTCCGAAATCTTCATTATTTCTTTTTTCATTTATTTATACTTTGTATATCTTAATTACAAGCATTTAAAAGAACTTGCTTGGGATGCGAGTCCAAAACAAGTTCAATTTGGTTATTTAGGGTTAATTGCTTCCATCTTTTTCTTAATTGGAGGAGCAATATCCTTATATATTAGTTTACAAGGAAGCGATGAAGACGCTGCTTCTTTAGACTTCTTTTAGATTATAATAAAGTTGATGCTCTTCTAAAGTAACACCCTTTAAATTAGCAAGTTCTGAAATACTTACGACTTGGTAACCATCAGCATACAAAATAGGGAGTAATTCCTCTACAGCTTCAATCGTAGAATCATATAAATCATGCATTAAAATAATATCGCCATCTTCGACATCCTTTAAAACGGCTTCCACAACTTTATCTTTATCGCGATGCAACCAATCTTCTGTATCAAGACTCCAATTGATAAAAATCGTATCCAAATTCTTTTTAATTTGAGACGTAATATTTCCATAAGGAGGTCTTGTATACAAAAGTTCTTTTCCCGTGATACTCTTATAAATTTCACGAGTTCTTTTTTCACCTTCTAAAACAGTTGCTAAACTCATACGTTTTAAATTTTGATGGGCATAAGAATGACTTCCAATTTCATTTCCTTTATTTAAAACGTTTAAAATGGTTTCACGACCATATTCCATACGATTTCCAACCATGAAAAAAGTAGCATGGGCTTTATTTTCTTCCAAAATATTGACAAGTTGATTGGTTTTTTCTCCATTGGGGCCATCATCAAAAGTAAAGGCAATCGTCTTTTTATTCTTATCATATTGGTAACCATTTTCATTTTCATATGTACTATCCAAAACAAGCGTAAAATCCAAATAATCTTTTACTTCATTATAATTGACGTGTAAAAATAATTCCTCCTCTAAAGCAGGTTCAATACCCTCTTTATTATAATAAATAATGAGTTCATTTTCTAAAAGTTCGACATCACGGATTCTTTCTTCCCCTTCTAGAAAACTTGCAATAAACTTCGGATATTTTAAATACAAAAGTTCTTTTATTTTATTAAAAAAGGCTTGTCTTTGACCCTCTTTAATATAATTTAAAATCGTGGTTTCTTCTCCGGTTTTGGCATCAATAACAAAATGGGTGTTGCCCCCTTCATTTTTAAAAGCTAGATAAAAAAATTTATCATAAGAAGCATTGATAAGTAATTCTTTATCTTTATTCTCTTCTAAGAGAGTATTGACTTTATTTTTGGCTCTATTTTCATCAAATACTGTAACAGAATTATTTTCTATAATCTCTTGATTGCTTTCTAAACCAGATAAATAAGATAAATAAGGAATCAAGAGAACTAATACTAAAATTGATAGAATCTTACAATCGATTTTCTTCATTTTACATCACACTATATAGTATAACAAAAAATAAGCGAATTACGCATTATTTTTCGCCATTGTTTGTTAATTCATAACCCTTTTAAACATACGCTCTAAGTCATAGATAGAAAACTTAATAATCGTTGGTCTTCCATGTGGGCAATTGTAAGGATTATCGCAAGCAGTAAGTTCATTTAGTAACTCTTCTACTGCTTCATTACTAATATGCATATTGGCTTTTATACTCATTTTACATGCTAACGTAATAGCAATATGTTCATTAAATTTTACGCGGTCAAACTTTCCTTGATTGGAAATTAATATATCTAAGATTTTACGAATGGATTCTTCTTCATAGCCCGTTTTAAGCCAAGTCGGATGTTCTTTAAAGACAAAGGTATTTAAACCGAATTCTTCGATTTTAAATCCTAAATTTTCTAAGACTTCAAGATTGTTTTTGACAATTAGAAATTCGCTACTGGATAGTTCAATAGTAATGGGAAGTAATAAACCCGTACTCGCTTGTTTACTTTCTTTTAAGGCTTTTAAGTAACGCTCGTAGTTCACTCTTTCTTGCGCGGCGTGTTGGTCGATTAAATACACCCCTTCTTCGTTTTGTGCAATGATATAAGTGCCAAGGGCCACCCCAACCGGATATAAAACTAATTTTTTTAATTCTTCATTAAGGATAGTTGGACTTTCTTTTTCTTCTTCATAACTCAAATCTAAAGCCACTTGTCCTTGCTCTTTGGAACCATTGTATTCTTCGAATTTTGTTTCACTTTCTTTTACAAAATGTTCGACATACTGATCCTTTATTTCATTGTATTCTGGTTTTTTTATGGCATCAGGAATCAATAAGTTTTTATACAAAGCCTCTTTAATGGTATTCACGATTAACTCGTAAAGTTCATTCATTTTGGAAATTTTCATATCTTGTTTGGTGGGGTGAATATTGACATCAATCAAAGTAGGATCGGTATTGATTTTTAAAACGACGATTGGGTATTTAATATCGGGTTTATAGGTGTAATACGCATCATTAATGGCTCGATTGATTTCATAATTTTTAATGACACGATCGTTAATCATAGTAATAAAGTGATTGCGATTGGATTTTAAAATTTCTGGTTTACAAACATATCCGTAAAGATCAAAATCGTCATTACTTGCTCTTACTTCTAACATTTTTGAAGAAACATTTAATCCATAAATTTCATGAATACATTTGTGTAAATTGCCACTTCCACTGGTACTTACTAACACGCGATCGTTATTTTTTAAAGTAAAGGCAATTTTCTCATGAGATAAGGCTAAATGTTCGATTAAAGAAACGCAACCCGCAAGTTCTGACGCTTCGGTTTTTAAATATTTTAATCTAGCAGGTGTATTGTAAAATAAATCACTTACCGTGATACTTGTACCCTTTCTAGCATCTGCATCAGAGATTTCCTCTATTTTGCCACCTTTTATGATAATGCGACTTCCAATATCATTACTGCAAGTTTTAAGTTCCACTTTACTGACACTGGCTATCGAAGGTAAGGCTTCACCTCGAAACCCTAAAGTATCAATAAAAAACAAATCATCTTCACGAATTAACTTACTCGTTGCATGTCTTTGGAAGCATGCTTCAGCATCCCCTCGGTCCATTCCTTCTCCATTATCGACGACTTGGATACTTTTAAGTCCCCCATCGATTAGAGAAACTTCAATGGTACTGGCATGGGCATCAATACTATTTTCACACAATTCTTTTACGACAGAAGAAATTTTTTCCACCACTTCCCCTGCCGCGATTTTATTCGCGAGCGATTCATTCATTACTTTAATTTTACTCATAACAACGACTACCTTTCAAAAAATGAATTTCTTATTTCAATGTTTTCAAGATTTTCTATCGAAACCGTTAGCACACAATCACTTTTCACATTGATAAACCCTAAACCTAGAATCACCAAATCTTGATTTTTTTTCATTTCAATGGTTCTTTTCGGATATTCCTTTAATTTTTGATTATCTGGATATACTTTTTCAACATCCAATAAATTGCTAATATAAAGCGTCATGTTGCATTTTGGGCTTTCATTTACAATTTGGACGACGTCTTCAATTTTTAATCCTATATTCTTTTTTAATTGATAAGTTAAAGGTTTTAAAAAAGATTTAGGGTGCATTTTCTTAATTAGCAGAAGATTATCTTCTTTGTATAAAGGATGCTGATATTGAAATCCAGGACTATCGATTAATTCTTTTCCCTCTGCAATAGGAATCTTGATGTAATTTAAAGTTGTATTGGGAACAGGACTTGTCGTAATACTACTTTTTTCTTGTAAATGGTTTAAAAGGGTTGATTTACCACTATTGGTATACCCTAATAGATAAGCACTTTTAACATTTTCTTGTTCCATCGTTTTTTCAATAGAAGAAAGATTACGATTTTTAACAGCACTGGCAAACAAAATTTCTTCTTGAATCCCATATTCTTCTCTTAACCAAGTTTTAATTTTTTCCTTTTTCATATATTTGGGTATATAATCCATTTTACTTACGATTAACGTTTTGGGTATAGTTATTTTTTTATAAGTACTTACCACTTCTTCATTGATATTTAATAAATCCATTAAAAAAAATGCATACTTCCCTTTTCGATTGACTGTCTCCATAATGTTTTCAATAGGTAAATGAACCATTTTTAAATCGTTATAATGAAGAATGCGAAAACAACGAAGACAAAGTTTGGCTTCTCCCTTTTTTTCTTTGGGAATATAGCCGATTTTGGCTTCATCTTCGCTTTGTAATACCGCTCCACATCCCATACATCTATTCATAATACTCACCAACTTTAAATAAACCTTGACGTTCTAACTTTTTAAAAATTCTTCTTTCAAAGAAACGATTGATTTTGGTAACAAACAAATCGACATTGCTAATTGGATGCACCAAGATACTTAAAAATCCCATACGATTGGCACCATAAATATCCGTTAAAAGTTGATCTCCGATGCAAGCAATTTCATTATCCGTAAAGTTATAGATATGCATCACTTTTTTATATTTTTTCTTAAAAGGTTTATGACTACTAAAACTAGAATCGACATTTAATCCTTCTTTAAAAGGTCTTACTCGATTTTTACTGGAATTGGATAAAATAATCACTTTGATTCCTAAAAGTTCGATATCAGCGACTAAATCTTTCATTTCTTTATCAGGAGTTGCGACATTAATAGGAGCAATCGTATTATCTAAATCAAACAAAATACACTTAATTCCCCTATTCTTTAATTTTTCATAATCAATAGCAAAAATACTTTTTTGATAAATATCGGGGATAAACTTATCCATGATGCATCACCTCGTATAATAAGTATAGCATAAAAAAGTCTAAATATTAAAAAAAACAATCCTTTTTATACGATTGTTTTTTTAAATTACAAGCTAAATTTTTGTATTTCTTCTGATAATTCTTTAAAGTATTCATCTTCATAATGTTTTCTATCATATAGAATCCATCCATCACTGGCATTTTTAATTTGAGGAATAATTTCATTCGATAATTCTTCTCCATAATATTTGGCATCTTCTAAAGCATTTTCTACTTTAAATTTTCCTTCTAAATCATAAATTTTTGCTTGAATATCAGATTCAATTGTAGTAACTTGACTTACAAATTTGGCTTCTTTCGTTTCTTTTGCATAAATTTCTTCTAATAAATCCATAATTTCTTGATGCATTGCTAAATCTTTTGTTATAGCAGAAACGGTTTCAAAAGCAGAAGCTTTTCTTTCTTCGTAAGTAGGATATTCTCTAGTAGTTACTTCTTTTAGTGTTACTTTTTCTAAATTTTTAACAATAAGCATTTTAAATACTTTTATTAAATCAACATCCACATTCTTTTCTTCTTTAATAGCCATTGCAAGAACCATACTACCAAATACTGCATCTGCAACAGATTCTGTTCTTCCTTCTATATTTACTTCTATCCATCCTGTACGTAATACTTCTTTTAATTTATTTGCTTGTACGTAAAATTTTAATATATTATTCATATTAAATCCTCGCTTTCTTACTCAAGATTTTAACACATTTCTTTTAAAAAAGCCATCTATTTCTTATTTAATACAATAATATTCTAAAATATCCTAAAGAAAAATACAATGTAATAAGGATGTGTTCTATGTTTTTAAGTATTCTAAATTTAATTAAAGATATGCTTTTTTTTACAGGAAGTTATTCCAATAATGTTTTTCCAGAACCACTAAGTGAGGAAGAAGAAAAAGAAGCCATTCTTGCTATGCAAAAGGGAGATAAAAACGCCCGTAATACTTTAATTGAAAGAAATCTTCGTTTGGTTGCTCATATCGTCAAAAAGTTTGAAAGTAAATCCATGAGTCAAGATGATTTAATTAGTATTGGTACCATTGGTTTAATTAAAGGAATTGATTCGTATAACGATTCGAAAAAAACCAAAATTACCACTTACGCTGCTCGCTGTATTGAAAACGAAATTTTGATGTACTTTCGCAGTAATAAAAAAAGAGAAAGCGATGTTTCTCTAAATGATTCGATTGGTTATGATAAAGATGGCAATGAAATTAGTTTAATCGATGTTCTAAAAGATAATACCAGTGATTTTGCTGATGTCATTCATACTAAAGACAATATCAAAGATTTAAGTGCTTACTTAAATTTGCTAAATGCTCGTGAAAAAGAAATTATTGTAAAACGTTATGGTTTATTAAATCAAAAAGAAAAGACCCAAAAAGAAATTGCCAGCGAACTTCATATTTCAAGAAGTTATGTCTCTCGTATTGAAAAAAGAGCACTTACCAAAATGCTCAAAGAATTTATTAAAAATAAGAAAGACTTATAAGTTTTGTCTTACTAATTTTGGACCATCTGTTTTATGCATTTCTGAAAATAAATTTGTCATACCATTTAATATTTCGTCGGTAGTATGAGCAAGTATTTCGTTTGCCATCTCTTCATTGCATTGAATAATTGATTTCATTTCTCCACTTTCATAAATTGGAGAAAGTATACCAAAAATCATAGCGGTTTTAAAAGCAAGTTCTAAATCTAAATAACTATTTTCAGGATTTGCATAATCTACTTTAGGCACTATATCTTGAAATAGTTCTCTAAACTCTGGAAAGTAATAAAAAGGATACAACTGCTTTTCTAATTCATGATGTTTTAAAATAGGAGAAAACCCATTTTTAAAATTTAAAGCACAATATACTTTAATAAAATCTATCTCAGAAAATGTAGGATATTTTACAATTTCTTTATTCATAATACTCACCCTTTCTACTAAAAATTATACCATCTATTAAAAAAACAGACTAGTATTTGTCTGCAATTTCATCAATAACTTCCATTTCATTTTCAATGGCTTGTCTAAATTTTCTTTTAAAAGCAATCACTCTTCTTTGTAATTCTTCAGCATCTCGTTCAATTTCATTGGCTTTCATTAAAGCATCATTAATAATACGAGAACCATTTCTTTTGGCTTCTTCGACAATGGTTTTGCCTTCTTCACGAGCCACCCTTTTAATTTGATTTGAGGTATCTTCAGCAATTAAGATGGTTTTATTTAGTGTTTCTTCTAAACTTTGGTATTTGGCTAAATTCGTTTTTAAATTTTCAATTTCCAAATCTTGATTTTTTAATTTATTAACTAAATTTTCATATTCAATGGTATATTCACGAACAAACGCCTTGACTTCTTCTTTATCAAATCCCATCAAACTCGTACTAAATTTCTTCATACCTCACCTCAATTCTTCTTTTTCTTTTTTAATTACCATTCAATTTCAGTTTCTTCATTATTTTTACTTTTTTCGGCATCATCAGAAATTTTGCCTTGGATATTAACATTTTTTGGTGTACACAAATAAATCCCTACACCTATTTTTTGCATCTTTCCACCAATAGAATAAATGCATCCGCTTAAAAAGTCAATAATTCTTTTGGCTTGAGCAGAAGTTACCCTTTTTAAATTCACAACTACACTATTTCTATTTTTTAAATGATCAGCGATTTGTTGGCTTTCAGAATAAGCACGAGGTTCCATTAAAATCATTTTATTGCCAGTTTTATCCGCTTCTTTTAAAGCATCATCTTCACTTACATTATAATATTCATCTTCAGTACCTATTAAATTATCTTCTTCATCGGAGAATAATTTTTTTAATTTACTTAATGCCATAATATCACTCTTCCTATTTTTTATCTTACTCTTTAATCATAACAAAGAATTCTTATTTTTTCAATTATAAGTTACGTTTTTGTTACGTTTTCAAGAGAAAAACTTAAGTTCTTATGAGGGTTTTCGTACCAATTGCATCGTTTCTTTTAAATTTTGTTTCACATTATCCAAAAGAAGTGCAATTTGTTCTTGGCATTCTCTCTTTAATAAAACTTGCTCACTTCTTTTTAAGAAATTATATTCTTCTACAATATTTTCAATTTCCATTAAAGTCTTTTCAATTAAAATTCGTGGATAAAAAGAATCTTCTTGTAATTTAGTTTTTAAATCTTCTATATAATCTAAATCCTCTTTAGATATCAAAATTTGTTTTAAGTCTTTTCGTTTTTCTTGAAAAAGAACCATTTCTACTTGTTCGGTAGGTATATTTTCTTCCTTTTTTTGAAGAAGACGATTGCCAAAACAAACTTTAACCATAATCATTTCATTTAGAAAATGCTTTAAAAAGTCATATTGTTCACGATAAGGAATTCCTTTTCTGTTCTCATATTGCATTTTACAAGCCATTAAATAATAACCAGTTAGTAAAGTTCGAGCCTTTATTTCTTCTTCCTTTAATTGTATCGCATATTCTTTTAAGTTCTCTTTTAGTTCCAAAAAACCATTTTGTTCAAAATAAGTATCAAGGAAAAGAAGCATTTGATTATTTAGATTTCTAGTTTCTTTTAAATAAAGGGTAAAATTCTTTTTATCACTATAAAAGTTCGAAAAAGCCTCAACATACCAATCTAAAAAGGATAATAGCATCTTTATTGATAGTTCCATTTGATTCAAATAATGAAAAACAAAAGGTTTTAAAACCAGGTAAAGTTGTAAAGTATCCTCTTCCTGTAACTTGTTTTTTAAAAGAAGAAAATAACTACAAATAGCACTTTCTTCTAGCACTTTTTGTTTTTCTATAGGAAATTTTTGATATTCTTCCCCTATTGTTTTTAATTTTTCTTCTGAATAATAATGACAGATTTTATTTAAAATTTCTTTTTTGTTTTGCTTCATATTTTGCCTTTCTAAATTAGAAATGAATCTTAGCTTCTATGTACTCTTGAACCTCATTTATATTTAATTTAATTTGTTCCATCGTATCACGGTCTCTTATAGTAACAATATTATTTTCTAATGTATCATCATCGATGGTAATACAAAATGGTGTACCAACCGCATCACTTCTTCGATAACGTTTTCCAATAGAACCAGATTCATCATAACTACAAGGAAAATGAGAAACTAAAGAAGCATATAAACTTTCAGCCGTCTCTCCATGTACTTTTTTAATAAGAGGCAAAATCGTAACTTTATTAGGAGCTAGGAAAGGATGGATTTTTAAGACTTCTCTTTCTTCTCCATTTTCTAAAATTTCTTTATGATAAGCATTTGTTAGAATTGCTAAGAACAAGCGGTCTACTCCCACAGATGGTTCAATGACAAATGGTAAGTATTTTTCATTCGTTTCCGGATCTAAATATCTTAAATCGGTTTTAGAGTGTTCCATATGAACCCCTAAGTCATAATCGGTTCGATCAGCGATTCCCCATAACTCTCCCCATCCCATTGGGAATAAAAACTCAATATCGGTGGTTGCTTTACTATAGAAAGATAGTTCTTCCTTACTATGATCTCTAAAACGTAAATTGTCATTATCTAAACCTAAATCTTTTAAAAAGTCGATACAATAATTTTTCCAGTAACCAAACCATTCCAAATCCGTATTCGGCTTACAAAAGAATTCCAATTCCATTTGTTCAAATTCACGGGTTCTAAAAATAAAGTTTCCTGGCGTAATTTCATTACGAAAACTCTTACCAATTTGACCAATTCCAAAAGGGACTTTTGCACGCATACTTCTTTGTACGTTTAAGAAATTCACGAATATTCCTTGCGCAGTTTCCCCACGTAAGTAGACTTTGCTTTTAGAATCTTCCGTAACACCTTGGTGCGTTTCAAATAGTAAATTAAATTTACGAATTGGTGTAAAATCACTCGTTCCACATTTTGGACATGGAATATGATTCTCACGAATATAACTTTCTAATTTTTCATTGTCCCAACCATCAGCAGTTTCAGCGCCATTAGTAAAATCTTCAATTAATTTATCAGCTCTCTCACGACTTTTACATTTCTTACAATCAATTAAAGGATCAGCAAATGAAGCAACATGACCACTAGCCACCCATACCTCTGGATTCATGAGTATTGCCGAATCAAGTCCATAATTATATAAATTCTCTTGAATAAAACGTTTCCACCAAGCATTTTTAATATTGTTTTTTAATTCTCTACCAAGTGGTCCATAATCCCAAGTATTGGATAGTCCTCCATAAATTTCACTACCTTGAAAGATAAATCCATATTGCTTACAATAATTGACTAAATCTTCCATTTTTATTTTTTCCATTCTTATTTCCTCCTTAAAAATAAAAATACTAAAGAACACTGTAGGGACGAGCAAAACCCGCGGTTCCACCCTACTTATTCTTTAGTAGAATCTCTTTTTTCATATAACTCCGAGCTTTCCCATCACTCATCAACGTTTGTCTATCTAAATTATATGCAAAAGTTAAAGGAAATGCAAGATTTTTATTTAAACTTTTGGAGCTAGGACAATACGGAAAGATGAATTGTAATCTCCATTTCCAGCGGCAGTACAAAAAGAAAAAAGACTTGCTGGGACTCCATCCCCACACTCTGCACCACGCACCATATAAGGATAAGAAAAACATATAAATCGTGCATAAGCATTATTTATAGAACTAACAAATGCAGAACCTGATATAGATGCAAACGGTCCTATTTCACTAGTAGCATCTCCAAGGATTCTTCTCTCCCAATGAGTATAATCTATTCCATAATTATAAATATCATAATATCTAGGATTTTTCAAATAATCAGCAGTTAATTGGCTTGTACTTATAGGAGTTTTATTATTTCCATCCAAAATAATTACTGCTGTATATTCCCAAGCTCCACCACTCATATCATAGATTCCACTATAATTTCCAGTCGTACTTGCTAATTGTTCATTACTTCCACCATAAGCCGTATTGCCAGTATATCCTGTATAATAAGAATTATTGTTATAAGTGCCCATGCTATTTACTGATACATCCTCACAATCGTTTGTACTCTTGTCGCATCTACCATAAATACTTTGCGTTAAATAAGCAACTGCTCCCCATTCCGTATTTTTGACTAAATGACTTTGTAAGTCTGGTTGATATGCTAGTAATTTTGGATATGCTGTTCCAAAATCCGTCCTAATCCAACTTATTACATTAGGCTTAACTTGAATACCATTATTATAACTTGTTTCAAACTTACCAACCCAAAATCCTGGGGTATCAAAAGCTAGGAATGCGGGATGCGTCATGTAGTCACCAACTTTACAATGCCAACTTTCTCCACTCGCTCCTTGCACTCCATTATCTAACATTGGTGTTTTGCATTCTCCTTCTCCATCTTCTGTATTTATTACGCCAAATCTTATATTTATAACCATATTATTTTTGCTTTCGACTCCCATTGCTGTTGCATATTTTCCTATATCAAAGAGTTGATAACTAAACTTGGGTATCCATACAAAATAACTTTCAATATCTGTTTCGGATATTTCAGCATTATCCTCATAACTTGGAGCATTTTCTGTTAAGATAACTGCATTTGCCCATATATGTTTCTCATAGTCATACCAGTCTTTATTATCTTCTGTTGTTTTATACACTTTTCCATTTTCTTTTATAATAACGGGTATCATTCCATCTCCTAATACCGGTTCTGCTCCATTTAAGCCACTTGTTTTATCTATTGTTTTAAATTTTACTGTACATTTTACTTTTTTGGCTTCTCCATTATTTTTTACATTTTCTAAACTCCAACTGCCATTATTCCAATCTGCTGTTACATTATCTTCACAATCTACTTTTTCTACTACATATCCTTCACCTTTATTTGGAAATTTAGCATTGGTGTCGGTTTTTCCATCTATGGTAAAAGCTAAGTTTATATCTTTGGTACTAAAATCAGGTACTGTCCCTTTTAATACATCAAAAGTTTGTTTTTCTTCATACATAGCAAAACTTCGGTATAAACTTATACCTCCTATTATAGAAACTATTGCTATTATGCTTCCTATTAAAATGTTTTTTTGCTTCTTATTTTTATTAAATCGTTTTAAGTCCTCTGGTTTCCTATTATTATCTAAATAATAACCCCCCCCCCAGACGACTATTTGCCTCGGTTGGGAGGTTCTTTTTGAAACTTTTCATTTCTCTTTCTCCTCCATATCTTAATTTTATTCTACTCTTTTTTTCGTGTTTTGACAACACTTATCGAATCCATTGAAATGTAAAATGTTTTTTATAATCTACTCCATCAAATATTCCAACTACATATCATACTCATAAAATTCATACTTATATTTTTTGTACAATCATACGGACGTTTTCTATTTTGTCCGTATGATTGTACAAAAACATTTGAATTCACTTCATTTAAAAAGAAGCTATAATTGAAGCATCTTATTTAAAAATTTCTTACTGTTTAAATATAAACCTGTATAACGCTCATAATATCGATTGATAAAGAAATTAATCTCTCTTACCACTGTATCACTAATTTTTAAATCGCTAATGGAATTGATTTCAATATAATAATACATGCGAATCAATTGCACAGTTTTCTTACTGACAATAATTTCATTCGTGTAACAATTCTTACAAATATACCCTCCTGCATCAGCATCAAGTGTCACAATGTCGGTTTTATTGCCACATAAAATACAAGAATCAAGTTCCAAACCTACTCCTAAAAAAGGCAAATACTTTAACTCTAAAATATTCGTTATGACTAAAGGATTTAACCCTTCATTTATTTTTTTTATCCCTGCGATAAAAAAATCATAAAGAAGAGGTTCTTCACTTTGCTTATAAACTTGGGTCGTTAATTCCGTTAAATAATTCAAATAACTAATTAATAGAATATCACTTTTAATCACTTTAAAATCTTCAATGACATCAACATCTTTTAAAATCGATAATTTATCTTCTTTATAATACAAATAAAAAAACCCATAAGTAAATTTTATGGTTAAGGCTCTTAACGGACTTTTCATGGATTTTACACCTTTACACATGACGCCGATAAGGCCATATTCTTTGGTTAAAATATGAATAATTTTGGATGTATCTCCAAAGGGAGTTTCACTAACGATAATCCCTTCTACTTTTGTTATCATTTTCTTCACTTCTTTTTGTTTTGGCATACTCTAAGTAATCCTCTACTTTGCCACTATTTTTAAACTTATTCCAAGCTTCTTTTTTATTCATTTTTAAAATCCTCTTTTCTATCTATCTCTATAATGAGGATTTTTGCTAAATTTTATTCATTTTCGTTAAATCCTAGTTCATGAAGGATTTTTTCTTTATCACGCCATCTTTTAATCGTTTTGACATAAAGTTCTAGATAAACCTTTTTGCCAAGCATTTCTTCAATGTCTTTCCTTGCTAACATTCCCACCATTTTTAAACGTTCTCCGTTTTTACCAATCACAATTTTTTTAATGCTATCTCGTTCCACAATGATATCGACATCAATTAGAATAACATTTTCTTTTTCTTCAAAAGACGTTGTAACACAAGTAATGCAATGAGGAACTTCTTCAACCGTTAAAGAAAATAATTTTTCTCTCACAATCTCACTAACCATAAAAGAGGTACTATTGCTAGTAAAAACATCATCTTCAAAATATTTGACATCGTCTTTTAAATATTTTTTTATTAATTTCACTAGTAAATCAATATTATCTTTGGTAAGAGCACTTACGGGAATAATATCTGCAAAAGGATATAAATCTTTATAATGGTCAATTACTTTTAAGATTTCTTCTGATTTCATTTTATCAATTTTATTTAAGACTAAAATAACAGGAACATTGGAATTTTTTAAATTCTCAATAATAAATAAATCTCCTTTACCAATATCCGTAGAAGCATCGACCAAAAAAAGAATGGTATCGACATCATGAATTAAAGAAAGGGCTTGTTTATTTAAAATCTTACCTAAACGATTTTGAGGTTTATGAATTCCTGGCGTATCAACAAAAACAATTTGCGTATTTTCTTCGTTATAAATACCTTGAATAATATTGCGCGTTGTTTGGGCTTTATCACTCGTAATCGCCACTTTGGCATTCACTAAAGAATTTAAAAGGGTACTTTTTCCCACATTTGGTCGACCTATAATACTTACAAATCCACTTTTCACTATATTCACCTACATTCCTAATGCTTTCATAAAATAAGGAGCAAACACAAATAAACAAATGACAAAGGCAACTAGAGTCATGATAAAACTTGCTGCACTTCCACAATCCTTGGCAATTTTAGCTAAAGGATGTATTTCGAGTGTAACCAAATCAACGGTTGCTTCTATCGCTGTATTAATAAGTTCCATACCTAAAATAACCCCAAGAGCAATAAAGACAATCGCCCATTCGGATAATTTAATACGAAAAATAATACCTAAAGAAACAGCAAAAAGGGTGGCAATACCATGCAACCATAAACTTTGCTCATAACGATAAGCATAAAATAAACCATCCAATGAATTTTTAACGCTATTAAAAAGGCGTTTGATTCCTTTTTTCTTTATGTCATCTCTTGATATTTGTGGCATTTAAAATCAACTCCTGCTTAGCAAACATAACTTTTTCTTCTTCTTTTGTTCCATGGTCATACCCAAGTAAATGTAATAGTCCATGGACCGTTAAAAAAGAAAGTTCTCGAACACATGAATGTCCATAGTTTTTGGCTTGTTCTATCATTTTCGGAATACAAATATAAATATCTCCTAAAACCCTTACTTTATTTTCAGGAATACTTGCATCTTCAAAAGCAAAAGAAATCACATCCGTTACACTATCCTTACCACGATATTCACGATTTAAGGTTTGAATTTCTTCTTCTCCAACAAAAGTAATGGAAAAAATCGCATGACGCACTTTCTCCATTTTTAGTGTCTTTTTAATCACTTTATCTAAATAAGAATACTCTTCTTGATATCCATATACATTATTAATTGTGTATTCCATCTAAAACCACCCGAGTCCAATTACTTTTGAAAAATAGTATAACACAATTATAAAGAAGAAAACACATAAAATATTATAAAACATATCACTTTGGAAGATTCTTGGTAAATGTTTTTTAATCGCCGTAAGACCAATATAAAGTAAAAAACCAATAATACTTCCTGCCACATTTAAAATGATATCGTCAATATCAAAAGAACGATCAATTCTTAATTGCACAAGTTCAACCGTTAAACTGGTTAAAACACTAATAAATAAAATATGAGATACTTTATTTGCTTTCACATAATCAGAGACAAAATAGCCAAAAGGAATAAAAATTAAAATATTACCAATAACATTATAAAAGAATAATTTACTCCCAATATCATAGCGAAAAATTTCCATAAAAGGGACTAAATTAAACCCACTATTGGTATTCATTTCGGTACTTGTTAAAAGTTTATATAAAAGTAAAGCATAAACAATAAAAATAAAATTTAAAAACTCTTTATAAAAAACAAATCGTTCATGATTAATTAAAATATAAGAAACTCTTATAGCAACAATCACCACTAAAAATATAATGAGCATTGGCCAAATACTTGCTAAAGCACTGGATAAAGTATCTACAATCATCTAACTTCCCTCTTTTTCTATCGCTATAGTGTATTCTTTGGAAATACCAATATTTTCTATAACGGAATAAAATATTTCTACATCTATTGTACTATCATTTATAGTATTTTTCAAAACTTTTCGTAACTTTATTTGTTCATTTTCTAAAAATTTGGCTTTTATTTTTTCATCCGCTAATTCTAAAGCTTTTTGGGTACCACTTTCTAAAGTATAGGTCCCACTTGTTTTAGTTGTTTCATATTCTGTATCCCAGTAAAAGGTAAAGTTAAAGAAATGAAAAAGCATTTTACTTTCTGTTTCATAGTTTTTTAAACGACTTTTAAATATTTTATATTTGCCACTCTCCGTTTCCACACTAAAATTCCATCTTTTCTTGCCGGTTTTATCAATCACTTCGTAGTCTTTTGGTAAAGAAACGTTGGTTTCGTACCACACTTCTGCATAGACACTTCCTGAAGCACAAACATTGTCTTTTACTTCTTCGTTCCATTTTATTTCTCCACTGATTAAAGGTTCTCCTTCTGCTACATATTGTCCTTCATGCACTAAAATCTCTCCTTTGGTACTCATAATGCTTTCAATAATGCCACTTTTAGAAGCAACAATATGGCAATAATTCTTTTCTTCTGGAAATTCTTTTAGGATTCGTTCTTCTATGCGCACAATATATTTCATACCCACATTTTCAATTTCAATCCATTCCAGTTCATTTTTATGCATGGCAAGAATTTTTTGTTTGCTTTCTTGTAACGTATTATAGTCCTTTTTGAAACTCCATATATGAATCCCTTCGCTTTCCAAAGCTTTACTGACGAGCGCACGAATTTCTTTATTGGAATGAATGACTTCTACTTTTACAATGACTTGACTAAAAAAATTGGTAAAAAGTAAAAAACAAACTAGGATAAGTATTCTTAATGGCGTTAGATTTTGTTTAATTTTAAAAAAACCTGTTTCGGAGACGTATACAAATTTTTGGGTAACAATTTCTTTTTTTAGTCTTTCATAATCCTCCTTTTTTATTTTTAAATAAAGTTCTTCTTTTTGATAGACACTATCATACACATTGATTTTGTTTTTATATAATTTTAACAAAAGACGATTGGGATGAATGGTTTTGCATTTCGCATAAATAAAATGATTCAGTTTCATCTTTTAAAATTCACCTGTTCTATCATTCCTTCTAATAAGATTTCTCTTTTTTCTAGTTGTTTTACCCTTAATTGATTTCCTTTTAAATGAAGCGTAAAAAGAGGCATGGCTAGAAGAACTTCTTCATCGGTTAGTTTTAGAATATCCGTATAATTAAAAACATGGATTTTGTTTTCATAAAGATCAATATAATAATCAAAATCCATGAGAAAGTTTTTCATTGTTTTATATAAATGCATAAAACCACCTATAAAACTATATGTAAAACATTAGAAAAAAACGACCAACCCCAAAAGAAAAAAAGCCAAATTGGCTTTATTCATTCGACATTAATTTTTCTTTAACTTTTTTGGATACTTCACTCATATCACAGCGAGAAGAAATCGTTTGTAATTCCTTCATGATTTGTCCCATATCTTTCATACTAGTAGGTTTTATTTTATCAAAAGCCTCTAGAATAGCATGTTCAATTTCTTCTTCACTCAAACTTTCAGGTAAATATTTTTTTAGAACTTCGATTTCTTGATTTAACTTATCAACTTCTTCTTGTTTTGCATATTTTTGAAACTCTACTATAGAATCATTACGCATTTTAACTTGCTTTTTAACCACTGAAATGACTTCGTCATCCGTAAGTTCACCTTTTTTATTAATACTTTCCAATTGTAAAGCACTTTTAAGCATACGAAGAACTCCTAAAGTGAATTTATCTTGTTCTTTCATACTCTTTTTTAAATCGTCATTGATTTGTTCTAACATGTTTATCACCCATTAATAATTTCTATGTTTACGAGCATTACGAATCATTTCTTTTTTCTCTTCTCTTTTTTTAACGCCCGGTTTTGTATAGTGTTTCTTTTTCTTTAGTTCAGAAGGGACACCACTTTTAGCAACTTTCATTTTCCAAGTTTTCATTGCTTTTTCTAAGTTACCATTTACCACTACTTTCGTCATACTATCCCTCCTTTCAATAAGTTAACCCTATTATAGCACTACTCTCTTTCATTTGACAACTAATAACTTTAAAAAGATTAAAAAAAAAGTAACAATTCAGACCCAAAAAGATAGAAAAAAGAAAAATCTATCTTTTTTAGTGTGAATAAAGTAAGAAAATTAAGG
>CANRJW010000007.1 GCA_947631035.1 uncultured Bacilli bacterium | reverse complement strand
AGACAAACTTCTCACAAAGAAAGAAAAAAAAAATTAAGTAAAAGAAAGAGAGGTATGTCGAGACGTCTACTCGACTGTTTCGTAATGAACATGGATATCTATAATAAAAGGGTTGCAGAGTTTCAAGTAAAAATTAACGATTTAGAAAACAATATATTAAATGACACAATAAAAATGAAGAGTGTTTTAGATTTTCAACAACTTTTTAAGGAAGTCGATCAAATTTTAAAAGAATATACGGAAATTTATGAAGGGATTGCTAGTGAAGCAAGTAAAGAACAACTTTTGGAGAACTTAGAAAAAGAAAATGAATTTTTAACTTTGCTTGTTTCTTTATTGAATCATTTAAAGTCTTATCATGATGTTGTGGGATTCATTACGGACTCTGAAATGATTCGTGAGTGGGTCGATGTAAAACAAGTTTTATCTTTTCGCCATGAAAAAGAACGTATCTATAAAAAAATGAATGAAAACTTTAATCAAATGGTTCAACCATCCAATCCGAATTGGGAGAAAGAAAACTTAGAATTTGTCGAATTAAATGAAAAGTTAGAAAATCTTGAATCTTCTCCGGAAGAAAAAGAAGCCTTAAATCGTATTTTAGAGTTGGGTGGTGCTTCAAAAAGACAATTGAATCCAGAAGATTTTAAAGACAGCTATGAAAAAATTGCTGGTATTGATAAACTTCAACAATTAGGCAAAGAAACCATTGCTTCTTTGGAAAACATCTTTCAAATGGAAGATATGGATCAAGAAGATGAAGCAAATGTAATGGCTCCTATTATGCCAACTGAACAAGTTACCATCGATGAAGATTACTTAAAAGAGCTCATCTATATTCCTGATAAAATTGCTTATTTAAAGGCCATTCTTGCTAATATTGAAAAAGCTCCTGGTAAAAAAATGACGGTCAAATATAAAGGAAATAAGAAAAGAATTTCTTCCAAATATCAAGCAAAATGGATAAAATGTCAATCAGAGTTAGAAAAATACCAAAAAGCTATGGAAGAAGATATGGCATCTCTTCGTCTTCAAAATGAAGAAGTAGAGTTTATAAAAAAAGAATATGCGATGCTTTATGATGATTATAAATATGCTGAAAAAGAATTATTTAAATTAACGCGTAAAGCGAAAGAATATGGAACGAGTAAGAATCTTATAGCGGTTGCTTCTTATAATAAAGAACCACTTTATATTTTAAAGACTGATTTAGAAAAATTTAATCGTATTTTTGTTTCTTATAAAAAATATCAAAATCGTTTGAATAAATATGCTTTAGAAAATCATTTTGATATCATTGATACTTCGCAAAAATTTGCCAATTTAGAAGACTTAGAAACAAAAACCTATAAAGACATCAAAGCTTTGGAAAAACAAGGAACTTCCTTGGAAATTGAAACCAAAGTAAAAGAATTAAAAGAAAAATTAACGCGACTTGCCAAAAGTAAAAACTTAGCTGTTTTTGCTAATATGAAAATGAAATTAAAAAATCTAACCAATTCTTCAGAAAATCAAACAGCATTGCTTACGATTGCGGAAAATCCGGAAAAATTTATGAAATCGGAAGGCTATAATGACAAAGAAAAGAAAAATATTTTAGCCAAAATCATTGCTTGCTTTGAAACGGAAAAAGAAGAAAAAGAGACGATTTTAGAAAAAAGTATTACAAAATTAAAGAAGTGTTTTCATTTGATTCCAGACAATGAAAAAGAAACTTATAAAATTTCGAATGTTCGTGAGGCGCGAAACAAGAAAGTTTTAGCAGGCGTTTTATCCGCTGCGGTGATAGGAACTTCCATATTAGGCATGGGTATTTTAATGAATACGGCTCAAGCAAAAATGGAAGAGCGCAATCTTCAAATTGCTAGAGAAATGTTAGCTTCAGCCAAAGAAAATCAACCGCATTATTTTGATATTGTGGAAGTAGAGGAAGCTTTAGAAAGTCCTGAAGAAGAAATAAAACTGACTGTTTCAAGTGATGCTACTAAAGACAATCAAAAGGATTTTGAACAAGAAATTAATGAATTATTAGGAGAAACCAGTTCGACGGTAGAAGAAAATCATGATTTTGGTGATACATTTACAACGACTGGTACAATTTATAAAACACAATATGATATGGCAAGTGAAGAAAATAATGTCAAAACCTATTTTGATGCTTTAAGTGTCAGAAAAATAGGTGGTATTGTCTATGATTATAATGGCGAAAAGATAACGATTTTTGATAATGATAGCGATGCCGAAGCGAAAAAAAAGGCGTTAGAAAATAATGGTGCCAAACAAATTGGTTATGTTGGAAGAAATGAAAATGCCAATTATAGTGGTTATGAAGGATTTTTTAATGAAGACGATGTAAATTTCATAAATGAAGAAAATGTAGAAAGGAAAGGACGCTAATGGAAAAGTTAGAACCCTATAAAATCATTACTTTAGAAGATAACGATGGAAAGAAAAAAGAATATACCATTGCTTCAATGACAGAATACAATGAAGGCACTTATCTTTATTTAATTGAAGTGGACGAAAACGAAAATATTATCGAACAAAGTCAAATGATTGTCAAGTTGGTTATAAAAGGCGACGAACAAGCCATTGAAAAAGTAACGGAAGCCGAAGAACTAAAAGAAGTTTCGAGAATCTTTTTTGAATTATTTAAAGAAAATTTAGACGAAAACAATTAAAAACAATTGTTTTTTTTCTTATTTCAGGAGGAAAAAAATGAAGCAAATTTTAAAAAAGAAAAAGATTTTAATTTTTATTGGCTGTGTTTTAATTGCTATTGTTTTTTTGATTTATAAAAGAAATTGTCCTAATTGCACTCCATTCTCTCTTTTTTTTAATAGTATTGAATGCTATAATGTAAATAATAGTAGTCGGTTTTAACATGAGGTTAGAAAAGATAGATTACTTTTTAGTAGTAGAAAAAGAGAGGTGAATATCAAGAATTTATTACTTGGCGTGATATGATAAAATTAAAAACATTTTTAAAAAGCAATTGGCTTATGATAATTCTTTTTATTCTTATATTAGGTTCAATATTAAGCTATGCAAAAACTTTCAAACAGCATGATGTTCGAGATGAATTTACAAATCGCTTTTGTCATTTCTTAGTAGATGGCAATAATGAAAAAGATTATAATGCTTTTTGCAATGAATTGTTAACTGAACCACGTTTTCAAAAGGATACTTATACAAATCTAATGTGTAAAAAATTTGCTCGTGATGGTCTTGTTGAAGGAACTGAGCAACAATGCCAAGATATAATAGCGAAAGAGCGAGAACCGAAAAATGACTTTTATATTATGTTTTCTAATATATTATGGAGTAGTAATACAAGGTACTTAAATCCATTTTCTTTCTTAATACTAGTTATCCCAACTTTAATGGGTATCTGCCGAATTTTAAAAAGAAAATATATTATAAATACTTCAACTCGAGAAAGTTACAAAGATTTTTTGATAAAATTTTTTAAAAAAGCTTATCGTTACGTTTGGGTACTACCTTTTATTGCTTTATTTATGATAGTGATAAGTATTTTAGGAACTACTTTTGATCATACCTATTCTTTAGCACATTTTGATTATACGAATTGGACTTTATCTACTATTCAAAATCGTTATTTATTTATATTTGGATATGTAGGCAATATTCTTTTATATTCTTGTTTCTTTATTAATTTGGGTTTAATTGTTGTTAGAAAATATCATAATACGTTTGTTGCTATTATCGTTTCTTTTTTAACCTATCTAGGTTTAGAACTTTTTTTCGAACTGGTGGTAAGAGTCTTTATTTCTTTGGTTTTTCATAGTGATTTTGGACATATATTTAATATTATGAATATGTGGAATTATAGTGATTCATGGGGATTATTTCCATTATTATGCTTTAGTATAACAATGTGTTTGCTATCGTTTGTAGGTGTTTACTTATCTTATCGTAATAAAGAAAAACTTGTAATGGCTTGTGAAAAAAATAATTAGGAGGATATATGAAAATAGAAGTAAAAAATGTAAGTAAAGAATTTAAAAAAATTAGCATATTAGAAAATGTAAACATGACTTTTCTAGATGGACACATTTATGGTTTTCAAGGAAGAAATGGAAGTGGAAAATCTGTTCTTATAAAAATTATTTGTGGTCTTTATAAACCAACAAGTGGGCATGTTTTCTATGATGGGGTAGAATATACTAAATTAAACGAATATGTACCTAATGTACGTGCCTTAATTGAAAAACCTAGTTTTTTTCCAGACTTAACCGGATTTGAAAATTTAAAATTACTTGCAAACATTCAAAATAAAATTACTGATAAAGAGATTCTTTCTTCGTTAGAAAATGTAAATTTAATCAATGAAAAGGATAAAAAGTTTTCTAAATATTCTTTAGGTATGAAACAAAAGTTAGGAATTGCTCAAGTCATTATGGAAAATCCACATGTTTTAATACTTGATGAGCCATTTAATGGTGTTGAAAAGGAAAGCGTTGAAAAAATTAAAACCTATTTATTAGAAGAGAAGAAAAAAGGAAAAATTATTATTCTAACAAGCCATACAGAAGAAGATTTGAAAAGTTTAGCGGACAAAATTTATACATTTGATGGAGGAAAAGTTGAATAGTTTCGTATATAGTTTTCAAATTTTAAAAAAGATTTTTAAAAATGGGTTTTATAAAATTGTATTATTTTTCTTTCTTTTGCTTTTTGCTGTTTTATTTGTTATATATGATAATACTCCAGTTGCTCCGATTAGTATTGGCTCTATTCAGCTTGCTTTAGGATTATCTTTCTTTTATTTTCTTGCTATTATTTGGTCTTTGTATCAAATGGGGACTACAGTTTATTTATCCTATCTTTACTTTTTTTATGAAGCTGATAATTCTCCGGAATTCGTATTTTTGCGTTCTGATTTTTATCATTTTGCTATAAAAAAATATTTTATTTATCTGCTTTTTTTAATTATATGTAGAGTTTTTCTTTATTTTTTAGTATATGTATTCTTTTTTTAGAATTGTGCCTTTTTCTTTGAGTGTATTTTTATATAATATTGGGGTACATGTTTTAATTGCGACAATTGTTTTTATTTTATCTATTGCTAGCAATCTTTCATTTTTACAATTTAGTTTAAAAAAGAGTAAAGTACGTAAAAATTAACCAATTAAAACCTGTACTCTTTCCTTACAATATGTCCAATCGATTAAAGGAACCTATCAAGAAGAAGTGGAAAAAAGACTAGAAGAAAGTATTTTAGAAAAGTCCCATACTACTGAAAATCAAGAAGACTATGAAATTACTTTGAAAACATCAGAAGGATATGCCACTTATTTTGTAAGTGAAGATAATCCCATTTTGAAAGAATTTTTAGATTCGATTGCGGTGCATTTCGATAAATGTGCGAAACCAAAATATTAGAAAGCAAAACGATTGTTTTGTTTTTTTGTATCATGCATTAATAATTTATTTTGTTTTTTAATAAAATGGTTATAAAGGAGCCTGGCTATGTTTTTTAATAAATTACATATTCGTATGCGTGTTGTTTTTATTGTTGTTTGTATTCTTTTAGTAGCTATTATTTTCAAAGTATTTTATATTCAAGTATTTCAATACAATAAATTAAGCACTCTTGCAGAATCTTTATGGAGTCGTAAACTTCCTATTACGGCAGACCGAGGGGAAATAAGAGACCGCAATGGCAAAGTCTTGGCAACCAATATTACGACTACTTCTTTGGTGTTAATCCCCAACCAAATTAAAAACAAAGAAGAAGTGGCTACGAAACTAGCAAGTATTTTACAAGTTTCCTACGAAGATATGTATAAGCATGTCAGTAAAAAGACTAGCATTGAAAGAGTACATCCGGAAGGAAGACAACTTTCTTATGAAGTTGCGGAACAAATTCATAATCTTAATTTTGATGGGGTATACTTAGTAAAGGAAAGCAAAAGAACCTATCCTTATGAAAATGTTTTATCGCATGTTTTAGGATATGTTGGTATTGATAACCAGGGTTTATCGGGGATAGAACTCAATTATGACGAATACCTTACTGGTGAAGATGGGGCTATCAAATATTTTTCCGATGGAAAGGGCAATCGTTTAGCTCTAACGGAAATTTATGAAGAACCCCAAAATGGTATTAACATTGATTTAACAATTGACATTGATTTACAACTCGCTATCGAAAATGAACTTGATAATGTTATGGCGAAATATAACCCTGAACAAGCTCTTATTTTAGCGATGAATCCTAAAACAGGAGAAATACTTGCCATGGCGAGTCGTCCCAATTTTAATCCCAATCATTATCAAACTTCTTCGGTGGAAGTCATTAATCGTAATCTACCGATTTGGATGACGTATGAACCAGGTTCGACTTTTAAGGTTATTACCCTTGCAGCATCGCTAGAAGAACAAACCATTAATTTATTTAAAGATAATTATTACGATGGAGGTTCTATTACGGTAGAAGGGGCCCGTATTAAGTGTTGGAAAGCTGGAGGACATGGTGCCGAAACGTTTTTGCAAGTGGTGGAGAATTCTTGTAACCCCGGTTTTGTCGTAATGGGGCAGAAGCTCGGTGCCGAAACGCTTTTAAAGTATATAAAAAATTTTGGTTTTGGTAAAAAAACAGGAATTGATTTAAATGGTGAAGCAAGTGGTATTTTGTTTTCTTTAGAGCAAATGGGACCGGTGGAACTTGCAACGACCTCTTTTGGACAAGGAATCAGTGTTACGCCCATTCAACAAATCAGGGCCGTCTCCGCTGCTGTAAATGGAGGAATTTTACATACCCCTTATATTGTATCTAAAATGACGGAACCGGAAACGAATAGTGTGATTAAATTATTCCAACCAGACGAAGGAGTCCGTGTGATTAGTGAAGAGACAAGTAAAATGGTTCGGTATGCTTTAGAAAGTGTTGTTGCTAATGGTTCTGGAAAAAATGCGTATATCGAAAATTATCGTATTGGAGGAAAAACGGGAACAGCTCAAAAAGTAAAAGATGGTGCTTATATGGTAGGCAATTACATTTTATCGTTTATGGGCTTTATGCCAGCGGATGACCCAGAAATTGTTGTTTATGTTGCTATTGACCACCCAAGTGGCGTTACGCAATATGGTGGGGTTGTCTCTGCTCCAATTGCTAAAAATGTTTTTAAAACAGCGATTGAACTTTATGGATTTCCTAAAACCAACGAAGGAATGCCAAGAGAATATACTTGGCTTGATAAAAAGTACGTTGTCTTACCAAATGTAGTGGGTATGAGTCTTGAAGAAGCGAAAAAAACACTAAAGGGTTTTCAAGTATTAACGAGTGGTGAAGGAGATAAAGTGGCTTACCAAAGTCCTGAAGGAAATTATTATGTCGAAGAGGGAAGTAAAATCTCTTTATTATTGTCTAACTAGTGTCAATTTTAATCGGTGGTATAAAATGTTTTTAGAAAAATAGTGTATAATTTGATTACGGAGTGATGCAAATGTTAATTTTAGCAAAAGCAGCCATGTCCATTATGCTTGGCTTTGTGATTTCAATGCTTTTTGGTTTCTTTTTTGTGCGATTTGCTCGTAAAAGAAAGATGGGTCAAAATGTCAGTCACACCATTGGCGAACGTCATTTAAAAAAGAATGGAACACCAACAATGGGCGGAGTGATTTTCATTTTTCCGGTCTTGCTTTCTTTGTTTATGCTCTATATTCGCGGAAGTATTACGTTAAATTCCAATTTGCTTATTTTAGTTTTTGTCTTTGTATCGTATGCTTTTCTAGGATTTATTGATGATTATTTAAAAATTAAATATAAAAATAATGAAGGACTTAGTATTACCACAAAATTTTTAATTCAAATGGGAATTGCTTTAGTATTTTTCTATATCTTTATGAAAAATGGGGGCGAACCGGTTTTATGGATTACGTCTCTTAATATTAGTATTCCGATGGGTTGGTTATTTGGTATCTTTATTTTGTTTGTATTAGTAGGAACCAGTAATGCTGTCAATATTACGGATGGACTTGATGGTTTAGCTGGAGGACTTTCGGCGATTGCCTTTTTAGCATTTGGAATTATTGCTTGGAATACCGGTTGGATGCAAGGGTATGAAGAGGTGGCTATATTCTGCTTCTTACTGGTTGGAAGTTTACTAGGGTTTTTACTTTACAACTCGCATCCTGCTAAAATCTTTATGGGAGATTTAGGAAGTCTTGCTCTAGGTGGAGCTCTAGCCACAGTTGCCATTTTAACAAGACACGAACTATCCTTAGTTTTAGTGGGTGGGGTATTCGTTGTGGAAACTATTTCTAGTTTTGTACAAATCATTGCGATTCGTAAATTTCATAAAAAAATATTCAAGATGGCTCCTTTGCATCACCATTTCGAACAACTTGGTTGGGCCGAAACGGATATTGTAAAATTATTTTGGGTCATTGGTTTTTTACTTGCCATGGCGGCAATTACATATGGCGTTTGGATTTAGAGCGCCATTTTTTTCTTTTCTTTTTTTGAAAAATCAGTATAATAATAGATAGTGATGTGTATGAAACAAGAGAATATCCGTAATTTTTCAATTATTGCTCACATTGACCATGGAAAAAGTACCCTTGCCGATCGCATGCTAGAACTAACACACGCCATTGACAAAAGAGAAATGGTTGACCAAGTTTTAGATAGTATGGATTTGGAAAGAGAACGTGGGATTACTATTAAATTAAATGCCGTTCATTTAACGTATACGTACCAAAAGGAAGACTATATTTTAAATTTGATTGATACCCCCGGACATGTCGATTTTTCTTATGAAGTTTCTAGAAGTCTAGCCGCATGCGAAGGGGCAATTTTAGTTGTCGATGCTGCTCAAGGAATTGAAGCCCAAACTCTTGCCAATTTGTATCTTGCTATGGAGCAAAATTTAACGATTATTCCCGTTATCAATAAAATTGATTTGCCAAACGCCGATATTCCCAAAAGAAAAGAAGAATTAAAAAATGTGTTGGGGTTTAAAGAAGAAGAGATTTTATTATGCAGTGGTAAAACAGGAGAAGGGGTTAAAGAACTTTTAGATGCCGTGGTCGAAAGAATTAAACCACCCAAAAACGAAATTGAAAAACCTTTAAGGGCCTTAATCTTTGATTCGTATTTTGATTCCTATAAAGGAGTCGTTGCTTTAGTAAAAGTCGTAGATGGCGAAGTCAAAGTCAAAGATAAAATTAAAATGATGGCAAATGGTCATGTTTTTGAAGTCACGGAACTTGGTGTTCATACCCCAAAAGAACAAAAGTTATCTGTTTTAAAAAGTGGGGAAGTTGGTTATATATGTGCTAGTATTAAAGATATTACAAGTGTCGAAGTAGGAGATACGATTACCTTAGAAAAGGAAAGTGCTTTAGCACCTCTTACGGGTTATAAAAAAATGAAACCGATGGTGTATTCCGGATTATTTCCTGTGGAACCTAATAAATACGAAAGTTTAAAAGAAGCCATTGAAAAGTTAAAACTAAATGACGCGGCTTTAACTTTTGAACCAGAAACTTCTGTAGCCTTAGGATTTGGTTTTCGGATGGGTTTTCTAGGTCTATTACATATGGATATTATCATAACCCGTTTAGAAAGAGAATTTAATTTAGATATTATTGCGACCAGTCCCAACGTTATTTATAAAGTCTATAAAACCGATGGAAGTATGCTCGAAATTGATTCACCAAATAAAATGCCTGATAATACGTATATTTCTAAAATAGAAGAACCTTTTATTTATACGAATATCATTGTGCCTAGTGAATACATTGGTCCTATTATGGAACTTTGTCAAAATAAAAGAGGAATTTATAAATCCATTGAATACATCGAAAATACAAGAGCAAATATTCATTACGAAATTCCTTTATCGGAAATCGTTTATGATTTTTTTGACAAACTAAAGAGTATGACAAAGGGGTATGCCTCTTTCGATTACGAACTATCCGGTTATAAAGAAAGTAAACTTGTTAAAATGAATATCTTACTGAATGGGGAAGCTGTCGATGCTTTATCTGTCATTGTCCATAAAGATTTTGCTTATCAAAGAGGAAAACAAATGGTTGAAAAATTACGAAACTTGATTCCTCGTCAAATGTTTCAAGTGCCCATTCAAGCGAGCATCGGTTCTAAAGTTATTGCTCGAGAAACCATCAGTGCTTTAAAGAAGAATGTTTTAGCGAAATGCTATGGTGGGGATATTTCTCGTAAAAGAAAATTATTAGAGCATCAAAAAGAAGGTAAGAAAAAAATGAAGATGCTTGGTAGTGTTGAAGTACCAAAAGAAGCCTTCTTAGAAATATTAAAGGAAGAGAGTTAAAAATTATGAGTGGGGAAGTAAAGAAAGTTTATAAAGAAGAACACCCGAAATATATTGATAAAATTGAAGAAAGAATTATGGCAGGAAAAACCAATATTGAAATTGCCCAAAATTTAGGAATTGCTCCAAATGCAGTCGGACATATCATTGAAAGTTTAAACAATCCAGATTCTAGCCTTTATAACGTAAATCGTTATAAAAAAATTATGGAAAAAAAGAAAGAAATTTTACAAAAATATCAAAACAAAGACTATTTTTTAGGAACAAGTCCTTTTTTAAATAAGAAACGTTTAGGCATACTAAAGCAATTATTAGCAGGAGAGATGGATTTAGTAACAGCTGCAAAGGAAAATCAAAGGTCTGTGCTACAATTTTTGTTGGAATTAAGTTATTCTAGTTCTTTTTATAATGAAATACAAGAATTCTTAAAACCATTTGGTTTTGCCAAAGAAGAGAATGATAAGGTCGTAAAAAAATCTTTTCAATCTTATCCCTTAAATTTACAAAAAGAAATGATTTTGATGTCTTTAACTTATCGTGTTTCTTTTAAGTCCATGGCCAAACTTTTTAATACGACCATCCTAGATATTGCAAAAGCTTTTTTACAAATTGATTTAAAAGATTTAACGAAGGATGCTTTATTTTTAGAAACATTAAATGAAGCACCGGAAGTGGAAGAATATGCTTATCAAAAAGCCAAAAATTATTTAATAAGAAGAAATAAAATTATCATGTATCTTAACCAGTATACAAAAAATAAGGATACGGAAAAGATGCTTGCTATGAAAGAAAAACTAAAAGAATTGAATCATGAAATCGATGATTCTGTGATAACTCAATTGATACAAAAGCGTAGTCAAACTCTTACCCAAGAAGAAAAAGATAAGTATGCTCGTTTTATGTTAAAATACTATATGAGTTTAGAAAATGGTGAGAAAATTCTTCACCGTGATAGTAAAAATTTAAAAAAAGACATGCAAGATTTAGCACTTCGTGATTCGACATTTGCTCAAAAGTATGATTTATATCAATCGGTTTTTCATGGAAAGTACAATCAAATTTTGGATTTAGTTGCTACTCAAAAAAGTGCGAAAAATCGCTAGAATTGGATTTTTATGAAAACAGAGTGTAAAAGTGTTTATCTACATATTCCCTTTTGTCGAAGCATTTGTTCTTATTGTGATTTTTGTAAAGTATTTTATAATGAAAAATGGGTAATGCAATACTTGGATTGTTTGGAAGAAGAAATTAAAGATTTCTACAATGGAGAGAAAATTGAGACTCTCTATATTGGAGGAGGAACACCTTCTTCTTTGTCTTTAAAAAGTTTAAAGCGATTAATGGAAATTGTCCATCTTCTAAATACCCAAAATTTGCAAGAATTTACGTTTGAATGCAACGTGAATGATTTAACAGAAGATTTAGTAAAATTTCTTTTTGAAAATGGTGTCAATCGTTTAAGTATTGGGGTTGAATCTTTTCATTCGGAAAAACTAAAGTATATGGGCAGAAATCATGACTATAAAACGGTCAAAGAAAAAATTAGTTTTTGTCAAAAATACATTGAAAACATCAATATTGACTTTATCTATGGCTTTTCTTTTGAAAATAAAAAAATAGTAAAAAAAGATTTAAAACAAATTCTTTCTTTAAAGCCGAAACACATTAGTACCTATAGTTTAATGATTGAAGAAGGAACTCTTCTGAAAATAAAGGGATATGAACGATTAAATGATGATGCCGATGCCGATTTATATGCTTTTATAAAAAAGTATTTAAAGAAAAAAGGGTATTTTCATTATGAAGTGAGTAATTTTGCTATAAAAGGATATGAATCCAAACATAATTTAGTCTATTGGCATAATGAAGAATACTATGGTTTTGGACTTGGTGCTTCTGGATATTTAGATAAAGTGCGCTATACGAATACTAAGTCGTTAACCAAATATTTGAAAAAAGAACGGACGGGAGAAAGAATCTTTTTGTCCAATGAAGATATTAGAGACCATCATTTGATGCTTGGATTTCGTTTAACAAGTGGTTTTAATATCGAAGAATTTGAACGTCTTTACCAAGTAAAACTAGAAAATATCTATCCGATAAAGCCTCTTCTTAAAAATGGGGATTTAATGATAAAAAAAGGCAATATTTTTATAAATCCGGACAAACTATATATTATGAATGAGATTTTACTCAAAATGATATAGAGGTGACGTATGAAAAAATTGGCCTTTTTTCTTTTTCTTCTGTGTTTTCCTACTTTTGTATTGGCAAGTGATTTAAAACTAAATGCTTTAGAAATTAAAAATGGAAAACTTTCTTTGCCTTTTGATTCTTTAAATAATCTTTATACGATTACTTTAGAAGAAGACGTGGAAAGTGTAGATTTTGTTTACGAAGTCGATAATGAAGTAGAAGTACATATTGAAAATAATGAAAATTTGCAAAACAATTCTGTCGTAACTTTACAATTGATTCATGATACAGATACCATAGAGTATACCTTTCAAATCTTAAAAGAAGAAACAGAAGAAATGCGTCCCGTTTTTTTAGAAGAAAAAGAAGAAGTGCCCACCAATTTTATGTTTCAATATAAAACCATGGTGATTCCACTTGCGTGTCTCATTCTTCTTTTGCTTTCCTATAAAATAATCTTTTATCATAAAAAATAAATCTTCTAATATATTCTATTAGGTGATTTTTTTTGAAATTGATTATGCATCGTGGACTTAGAACAAATGAAATAAAAGAAAATACCCTTGAAGCGTTTCAAAATGCAATTGCAAGTCCTTTTACAGATGGGTTTGAATTTGACATTCGTAAAACCAAAGACCAACAATTTGTTGTCCATCACAATGCTTTTATTAAAAATGATTTAATTCGTACCAAAACCTATAAATATTTAAAACAAAACTATCATTTGCCTCTTTTAAGTGAAGTCTTAAGTTTAAAGACCGATAAATTGATGCTCGTCGAAATAAAAGATAGTGATATTCCTTATGAAAGATTGATGCAAATCCTTGAATCTTTTCCCGATAAAAAAATCTATGTCATGAGTTTTCACAATGAAGTGATTAAAAAATTAAAAGAATTGGGATTAACTAAAAAAGTAGGTGTTTTAAATTATATTTTAAATAGTGAAGAGAATTTATATGATTTTATTTGTCTTTTAAATAATTTCACGACTAAAAAGTTAATAGAAGCTTATCAAAATAGGAAAGTGGAAGTATTCTTATATGGCGTTATAAACGAAGAAGAAGATTTAAAATGGGAAAATGTTTATTATATTGTCGATAAAATTCCTCGAAAAAAGAAATTCTAAAATTACCCCTATATGAATTTCCAATCCTATGCTATAATAAAAAATATAGAATAAGGATGTGGGAAAATGCCAAATGAAGAAAATAACGATTTTGAAATAACCAAAGAACTAGAAAATATTAATGATTTAAATAATCAAATTGTGGAAATGGAAGAAAAAAGAGGGGATGATTCAATTGAAGTTTTGGAAAGTGAACAAGCTCCCGAAGAATTTTTTACCACCCCTAAAAAAAGAAAATGGAAAGATAAAATAAAAGATTGGTGGAAAAAATTAAGTAAAAAACAAAGAATTCTTTTTTGTAGTGCTTTAGTAATCGGCTTTATCCTTTTAGGAATTGGTTTGTTTTTCTTAACTAAGTCTTTACATAAGGAAGAAGAAATTGTTCCACCACCGGAAGTTATTGTTGAAGAAGAAAATTATACTTATGACAATGGGGTATTAATTTTCCTAAATAGTAAAAAGGAAGAAATCGGTCGTTATACTTGTGAAAATCAAAATGAAAATTTATGTTTTGTTTCTTATTACAGTCCAGAAGATATTTTGAGTGTAGAACAAAAAATTTATGAAAATGGCGAAAAAGTCAAAATACGTAGTTCAATTCTTTTAGAACAATATGTTTTTATAAATGATAATGCTAGAGTAGAAGAACCAAAATTAAAACTTTACAATTTAAAAGAACAAAAAGTCGAGAATACCTATCAAGCGATTAAAAAAGTAGATACGGACAAAATTATTGTGCAAAATGAAAGTGGTCTTTATGGACTCCTTCAATTTCATGATGGAACGTTTACGAATCAACTTGATTTTGTCTATAATAATTTGAGCTTTATGCCAAACGAAAAAAATTATTATGTGGCATTACAAAATGAACAAAATTATATCATCGACGAAAAAGGCAAAAATATTAGTAAAGCTATCGATGATAGTATTGAAAACTTTAATGAAACGTATATTAAAGCTAAAAACAATGAAGGAAAATATGTGGTTTATACTTATGGTAATCAAAAAGTATTTGAAGAAAGTTATGATTATATCGAACTTTATGAAGATTACGCTGCATTAATTAATGAAAATAAAATGGTTCTTAAATTTTATGATCAAAATAAATTAAATGAAGAAGCAATAAATTTAAAAAATACGGATTATGTGAAAACCAGTGTTTACGATGCAAATCATGTATTAAAGGAAACAAAAGAAAGTTTCTCTTTAGAAGAAAATAATGATATTATTACCATTACTCTTTATGAAGGAGCATCTACTGAAACGGTTACTTTAAATAAAAATGAAGGAAAGCTAAATAAAAACTTACGAAATATGAATTACTTTAATGGTAAGATTTATATTTATAGCGATACGGAAAAAGAAACCCTGCTTGGTAGTTATACTTGTGCCAATAAAAATGATGTTGGAAGTAAAGATAAAGAACTTAAAAATTGTACTCTTGCTTATGATACGATTTATGAGGATAATGATGCCGAATCTCCGGGAGAATCTGGTGTAATTCCAGTCTTTAATGAACGTTTTGTTTTCATAAGTGATAATCCTGAATTGGTCAACGAAAATAATGAAACCGTGGTATTATACGATTTAAAGAAAAATGCCAGTTTAGGAAAATATCGTACTGTAAATACGTATTCTTATACCGGAACCGATGATATTACTTTCTCAACTGTAACGGATTTACAAGTGGTTGCGAAAAATCAAAGTGGCAATTATGGTGTCATTAAAATCAATTTAACAGAAGTAACGGGTCATATTGGCTTTAATTATAGTGAAATGGAACGTTTAAGAGATTACTATGTTGCCAAAGATGCCAATGGGTATTTGTTAATCTCTAAAAGTAATGGCGCAAGTATAACGAGTGCAATTCCTTACAAAATAAGAAACTATACGGACTCTTATGTCAAAGTAAAAAATAATGGAAAATATTATATCTATGATTTTAAAGGAAAACAAATCAATGATGATGGTTTTAAATATATTGAATTGTATGATAAGTTCTTTGCTGGTGTAAATGAAAACAATCAATTGGGTATTTATACTTATCTTCGTCCAGAAGCCAATATTCTAAGTGGCAATGAATTAATTCAATTAAATTTAACGGATTATTATGGAAATAAAGTGCTTGCTTTTAAAATTAGTGGAACCGAAGTATTAGTGGGAAATAGTGATAAAACTTATGCTCCTGCTTCCCAAACGATTGTATTACCAGAAGAAAATTAAGGTGGTGGAAAACATGCAACATAAAAAAATAGCTCTTATCGTCATTATTGTTTTATTAGTTCTTTTCTTGCCTCTTAGTATTTTTGCTACGACTATGCATTTTTTAAGAACTGCGGAAGGAAAAGAAAATGAAGGACATGAATTTTATTTGAATGGTAAACTCTATTTTTATGACGAACAAGACAATTTAATAGGTAACTATATTTGTGAAAATACGGATTATTGTGATTATGCAGTTTCTAGAAATTCAACTACCTATCCTTTAATAGAACCGAAAACTAAGGCTAGTGATAAACAAACGTTAATCCAAGACCACTATGCACTTTTAATGGATACAACGACCATGAATCTATTAAATGCTGAAGTGATTTTATATGATGTTGTAAATGGAACTATCTTAGAACGCTATAAAGAAATAAAAAATTATGGTGTAGGCATTGAAAATCATTATTATATTGCAAAAAATTCCGAAGATTTATGGGGCGTTTTAGAAATTACCAATGAAGTAAAAGAAGTCATTCCTTTTTCGTATGACTATATTGGGCTTGCTGATTTAAAAAATGAAGCAGGGGAAATTAAGGCAGATTCTTTTGCCGTCTTAAAAGAAAATACTTGGTATTTGATTGATGCAGAAAACAATAAAGTAAGTGCCGATTTTACGGATTCAATAATCAATTACAATGAACAATATGTGATTACTTCAAATGGAACCAACATGAATCTTTTGAACTATCAAGGAAGCAATCGCTTGTATGGAACCTATACGTATTTAGATTTTTGGGAACAATTTGTAGCCATCGTCGATAATAATTCGATTTTCTATTTATATGATTTAGAAAACAATCAAGAAGCTTCTGCAACACATACTCTAACCAATATTGAAGATTTATCCTATAAAGTAGATGGCAAATATTTACGTATTTATTTTGGGGATGAATTAGTAGAAAATGTTGCAATCCAATAAAAAAAAGGGTAGAATAGAAAAAAAGCCAAGAAACTGAGGAGTACATAACTGGATTTTTTAGAGAGTTTATGGTCGGTGTAAATAAACAAAGAAAGTTATGAAAGGTAGCAGTGGAGCTGAAATTCTGAAAATAACTTTAAGAATTTCCGTACATCTTAACGTTAGAAAGAAATGAAGGGTATACAAATTTGTATAAAATAAGGTGGTACCGCGGGAAATCTCGTCCTTAAATGAAAAGGAGGAGATTTTTTATGTTTCAATATGAAAATGTTTTAAAAGAATTTATGAAATATGTCAATACTTTTGATGCCAAGGATAAAAATATTGCTATGAAAATATCGCATAGTTTGCACACTGCGGATTTAGCAGGGAAGTTAGCCAAACGCTTGGAACTGGAAGAAGAACAAGTTGTGTTTTGCAAAATCTTAGGATTACTCCATGACATCGGTAGATTTGCTCAATACGAAAAAACGAAATCCTATAATGATTATTTAAGCAAGTTTGACCATGCTTTATATGGGGTAGATTATTTATTTAAAGAAAATCATATAGAAAATTTTGCGATTCCGGAAAAATATTATCCTATTTTAGAAAAGGCGATTTTCAATCATAATAAACTAGAAATTGAGTCTTTTTTAAGCGAAGAAGAACTGTTCTATGCAAAATTTATTCGTGATGTCGATAAAATCGATATTTTTAGACAAGAAGCTACTTCCTTTGAATGGCCATACGAAGAGGCAATGTCGAAGCGGGTGAAAGATACATTTTACAAGCATCAATTAATTGATAGTAAAGATTTAAAAGCCAAAAACGACAATTTAATTATGCAACTCGCCTTTGTCTACGATATTAATTTTAAAGAATCGTTTGAGTTACTTTTAGATACGGATAATTTAGAATTGTTCTTTAGTGTTGTGGAAGTTGATAAAGCATTAGAAAATGAATTTGAAAGTGTTAAAAAAGAATTACGAACATTTATAGAAGAAAGGATGAAAGATTTATGTTAGATAAAAAATATGACCATAAAACTGTAGAAGAAAACAAATATGAATATTGGAAAAAAATGGGCTATTTTAATAGTGGTGATAAAAGTAAAATCCCTTATACGATTGTAATACCTCCTCCAAATGTTACAGGAAAACTTCATTTGGGCCATGCTTGGGACACAACTTTACAAGATATTTTAATTCGCTATAAAAGAATGCAAGGGTATGATTGCTTGTGGCTTCCTGGAATGGACCATGCGGGAATTGCTACCCAAGCGAAAGTCGATAAAAAATTAAAAGAGATGGGTATAAACCCTAGAGAAATGAAAAGAGAGGATTGGCTTAAAAAAGCTTGGGAATGGAAAGAAGAGTATGCTACTTCTATTCACGAGCAATGGGCTAGACTTGGACTTTCTCTTGACTACAATAAAGAACGTTTTACTCTTGATGATGGCTTATCTAAGGCCGTTCGCAAAGTTTTTGTTGATTTATATAATAAAGGTTTAATTTATCGTGGGGAACGGATTATTAACTGGGATCCGCTTGCCAAAACCGCGCTATCCAAAGAAGAAGTTATAATGAAAGAGGATAAAGGAGCGTTTTATCATTTAAAATACTTTATTGAAGGAAGCGACACGGAATACTTGCGTGTAGCAACCACAAGACCCGAAACTTTATTTGGAGATACAGCAGTTGCGGTAAATCCGAGCGATGAACGTTACAAAAACTATATCGGAAAAAATGTTGTTTTACCCATCGTAAATCGTTTGATTCCTGTTATTGGAGATATTCATGCTGACCCAGAATTTGGAACAGGGGTAGTTAAAATTACTCCTGCTCACGACCCAAACGACTTTGAAGTAGGACTTCGTCATAACTTAGAAAAAATCATTGTTATTAATCCGGATGGAACGATGAATGAGCATGCCGGAATCTATAACGGAATGGATCGTTTTGTCTGTCGTGATGCACTAATAAAAGATTTACAAGAACAAGATTTATTAATTGAAATTGAACCAATTACTCATAGTGTAGGTCACTCTGAAAGAACCGATGTAGTCATTGAACCTTATCTTTCCAAACAATGGTTTGTTAAAATGAGACCTTTAGCAGATAAAGTTTTAGAAAATCAAAAGAATAAAGAAACCAAAGTTCGTTTTGTTCCAGCAAGATATGAAAAAATTATGAATCACTGGATGGAGATTACATATGATTGGTGTATTTCAAGACAACTATGGTGGGGACACCAAATACCCGCTTGGTATAAGGGGGACGAAGTCTATGTTGGCATGGAAGCTCCTAAAGAAGAAGGCTGGGTACAAGACCCAGATGTTTTAGATACATGGTTTAGTAGTGCTTTGTGGCCATTTAGTACCCTTGGTTGGCCAGAAATGACCGAAGACTTTAAACGTTACTATCCAACGGATTGTTTAGTGACTGGATATGACATCATTCCTTTTTGGGTTAATCGTATGACATTTCAAGGTTTAGAGTTTACAGGAGAAAAGCCTTTTAAAGATGTATTGATTCATGGCCTTATTCGGGATAAACTGGGCCGTAAATTTTCTAAATCTTTAGGAAATGGAGTAGACCCTATGGATATGTGCGAAATTTATGGAGCAGATACGTTAAGATTTTATCTTGCTACGACTGCTAGTAACGGAACGGATATTCGTTTTGATGAAGATAAGATGAAATCCACTTGGAATTTTATTAATAAATTGTGGAATGCTTCTCGTTTTGTTCTTATGAATATTGAGGATTTAACAGAAGAAAACTATTCTTTAGAAAACTTAAAAAAAGAAGATAAATGGATTTTATCAAAACTAAATAAAACCATTAAAGAAGTAACTAAATTTATGGAGAAATATGAATTTAATAATGCTGGGGCTTCTATTTATGATTTTATTTGGAACGAATTTTGTGATAAATACATTGAAGCCTCTAAATTTAATTTAAAAGACTTTACAACAAAATCCGTTTTATTAGAGGTGTTATCTTCAACATTAAAAATGCTACATCCTTTTATGCCTTATGTTACCGACGAAATCTATAATATGCTTCCGATTAAAGAAGAAAATATCATGATTAGTACCTATCCAGCTTATAAAAAAGAATATAACTTTAAGAGTGAGGAAGAAGAAATAGAAGATACTTTCTTATTTATCAAAAATTATCGTAATATCAAAGCAGAAAATAATATTACGAGTGACTTTAAAATAAAACTGAATAATGAAAAAGATTATTCTCTTATTAGTAAAATGTTAAAATTAGAAGACCATATTACAGATAAAAAACTAGATTTACCGACTTATAGTGTAAAATCAAATACGTTTGATGCAACTATTTATTTTGAGAAAGTCCTTACCGAAGAGGAAAAAGAAAATAAGAAAAAAGAAATCGAAAAATTAGAGGCTAGTATCGAGCGAAGAAAAAAACTTTTAGCCAATGAAAACTATGTAAAAAAAGCTCCTAAAGAACTAGTTGAAGAAGAAAAACAAAAACTAAAATTAGAAGAGGAAAAATTAGAAACACTTCAAAAATAAGAAGTGTTTTTTCTTTTTAAATGTTATAATAGATAGAAGAGGTAAAAAAATGGAAAAAACAAATGCGAAAGATTTTTTAGGAAAAGAAGTTGTTGTCAAAATTGATCGACCACTCGGTTCTAAGCACCCGAGTCATGGCTTTCTCTATTTATTAAATTATGGTTATATTCCCAATACAATCAGTGGTGATGGAGAAGAACTTGATGCTTATGTTATTGGTGTTTTCGAACCCGTCGAGGAATTTAAGGGATATGTGATTGCCATTATTCACCGAACCAACGATGATGACGATAAATTGGTTGTTGCTCCAGAAAACAGCGATTATTCTAATGATGCAATAAGGGCTTTAACGGAATTTCAAGAAAGATATTTTGATTCTATTCTTATTCGATAATAGTTAAATTTATAGTGACATTTAGTGACATTTATAGTGACATTAAGTATAATTATGATATTTAAATTATTTTATTTGGCTTTAACGGAATTTTTAGAAAGATATTTTGATTCCATTCTTATTCGATAAAATTTCGATAAAATTTTTAAAAAATTAGCACTCATATATTGACAAGTGCTAAGCATACTATTATAATGGAATTAGCAATTGGAAATCACCAGTGCTAAAAGAGGTGGTAAAGTGGACGAAAGACAAAGTAAATTGTTAAAAGCCATTGTAGAGTCCTATATTAAGACCGTAAAACCGATTGGTTCAAAGTCGTTATGTAAAAAATTTAATTGTTCAAGTGCAACGATTCGAAATGAAATGGCTGTCTTAGAAAACTTAGGCTATATTGAAAAGAACCATATTTCTTCTGGTCGAATTCCTAGTGAAGCAGGTTATAAATATTACGTAGAACACTTAATGAAACCGAAAGAACTCACCGGAGAAGATATGCTAAAGCTTCAAACGATATTTAAAAATAATGAACTAGAGCTTAGTGATACAATTAATAAAACTGTGGAAATTATTAGTGAACTTACGCATTATACTAGTATTGTTTTAGGAAAAAGTAGTGATGAAAATACCTTAAAACAAGTAAGTATTATTCCGATAAGTGATCATAAAATCGTCGCAGTGGTTTGTACGGATAAAGGAATTGTAGAAAATAAACAATTTGTTCTTGAAAATGAATCGGAAATGAACGAAATTGTCAAGACTTGTGAAATTATTAATAAAATGCTTGTAGGTACTCCTATTAATGATGTAGCAAGAAGACTAGAGTTTGATATCAAACCGATTATAAGTCGACAAATTAAGCAATATGAAGCCGTTTATAATATATTTGCTGATGCATTTAATGATTTTATTACCAAAAGAGAAAATGTTCATTTTGGTGGGAAAACAAAAATTTTTGATGAACCAGAATACAATGATGCGAATGAAATTAAACGATTAGCCAGTAAATTTGAAGACCAAACCTTCATTAAAAAAATCGAAGAGGAAGAAAATAATGGAGATATTAAAATTTATATTGGAGAAGAAACAGAATTTGACCCCAATGTCACCATTATTAAAAGTACTTATAAGTTAAATGGTGAAGAGGGAACCATTGCGATTGTAGGACCAAAGCGAATGGAATATGATCGTGTGGTTGGTTTACTTAGCTATTTACAAAAAACGCTAAATGAAGTCGATAAGAAAGGAAAAAACAATGAATAACGAAGAAATAAAAGAAGAAAAAGTACAGCTAGAAGAACAAAAAAAAGAAATAAAAAAAGAAGAAAAGCCTAAAAAAATAAAAGGCAATAAAGAACTGGAAAAGTTAAGATTAGAAAATCAAGCCTTAAATGAAAAAATCTTGCGTATTAGTGCAGATGCGCAAAATATGAGAAAAAGACTCGAAGATGAAATTGCAAGACTACAAAAATATGAAGGATTAGATTTGGCAAGAGAATTACTCCCTACCATTGATAATTTTGAAAGGGCCATCCAATTAGATGATACCAATCTAGAAGATGAATTATCGAAGTTCTTAAGTGGTTTTAAAATGATTTATGCAAATTTAGTAAATTTATTAAATCAAAAAGAAATCAAAGAAATTGATTGCTTAGGAAAAGAGTTTGACCCATCGATAATGGATGCAGTATTAACCTCTAAAGAAGAGGGTGTGGAAAAAAATCAAGTCATAGAAGTCCTTCAAAAAGGATATATGTATAAAGATAAATTACTTAGACCTGCCATGGTCAAGGTAAGCGAATAAGAAAAGGAAAGGTGAATAAATTATGGCAAAAATAATCGGTATCGATTTAGGTACCACAAATTCATGTGTAGCATACTTAGAGGGAGGAAAACCTGTTGTTATAGCCAATAGTGAAGGAAATCGTACAACTCCAAGTGTTGTTGCCTTTAAAGATAATGGAGAAGAATTAGTAGGAGATAACGCGAAACGTCAAGCGGTTACCAATAAAAATACCATTTCTTCTATTAAAAGAAAAATGGGAACCGATGAAAAAGTGGAAATTAACGGTAAAAAATATACTCCACAAGAAATTAGTGCGAAAATCTTAATGAAATTAAAAGCAGATGCTGAAAGTTTCTTAGGAGACAAAGTAACAAAAGCTGTTATAACAGTTCCAGCATACTTTAATGATGCACAACGTCAAGCAACCAAAGATGCTGGTAAAATTGCAGGACTTGAAGTAGAAAGAATTGTCAATGAACCAACCGCTGCAGCCCTTGCTTACGGTCTTGATAAACAAGATAAATTACAAACCATTTTAGTTTATGACCTAGGTGGAGGTACATTTGATGTATCTATTCTAGAACTAGGGGATGGTATCTTCGAAGTTAAAGCAACCAGTGGTAATAACCATTTAGGTGGAGATGACTTTGATGCTCGTATCATTGACTACTTAGTTGAAGAATTTAAGAAAAGTGATGGTATTGATTTATCAAAAGATAAGATGGCAATGCAAAGATTAAAAGATGCTGCTGAAAAAGCCAAAAAAGACTTATCTGGTATGTCTTCTACGCAAATTAGTTTACCATTCATTTCTCAAAAAGAAGATGGACCAGTACACTTAGAAATCAATTTAACGAAAGCTAAATTTGAAGACTTATGTCGTGACTTATTTGATTCTACTCTTGAACCTGTTCGTAATGCTTTAAAAGATGCGAAGTTATCTAAGAGTGATATTAATCAAGTTATATTAGTTGGTGGATCTACTCGTATTCCATACATTCAAGAATTAGTGAAAAAAGAACTTGGTCAAGAACCTCATAAAGGAGTTAACCCAGATGAAGTTGTTGCCATGGGTGCTGCTATTCAAGGTGGCGTATTAACTGGAGAAGTTGAAGACATCGTCTTACTTGATGTTACACCGCTTTCTTTAGGAATTGAAACTTTAGGTGGCGTATTTACCAAATTAATTGAAAGAAATACAACCATTCCAACAAGTAAATCTCAAGTGTTCTCAACTGCTGCTGATAATCAACCAGCTGTTGATATTCACGTATTACAAGGAGAAAGACCAATGGCTGCTGACAATAAAACGTTAGGAAACTTCCAACTTACGAATATTCCGCCAGCACCAAGAGGAATTCCACAAATTGAAGTTAAATTTGATATTGATGCCAATGGTATTGTTAATGTTACTGCAAAAGATTTAGGAACGAATAAAGAACAATCTATTACGATTCAATCTTCAACGAGTCTAACCGAAAAAGAAATTGATAAAATGGTTAAGGAAGCTGAAGCCAATAAAGAAGCCGATGAAAAACGAAAAGAAGAGGCAGATGTAAGAAATAATGCAGACTCTATGATTTTTGCTACAGAAAAAGCTATTAGTGATTTAGGTGATAAAGTCGACGAAAAAGACAAGAGTGATGCCGAAGACAAAATGAAAGAATTAAAGGAAGCCTTAGAAAAAGACGATATCGAAGATATCAAAAAGAAAACCGATGCTTTAAACGAAGTCGCAATGAAACTTGCAACTAAAGTTTATGAAGAAGCAGCAAAAGAAAACCAAAATAAACAAAATAATACCGAAGAAGCTAAAACGGAAACAACGGATAAAAAAGACGATGTGGAAGAAGCAAACTACGAAGAAAAATAATTGGATAAGTTCTAGAAAACTAGAACTTATCTTCATGGAAAGGAAATACGCATGGCGAAACCCAGAAAAGAATTTGATGAGCATTTAAAATGGAACGTTCAAGATTTATATTCTTCTGAAGAAGATTTTCAAAAAGAATGCCAAAATTTAGAACAAGATTTAAAACAATACGGGAAATTTAAAGGAAATATTTTAAAAGATAGTAAGACACTTTATACCTTTTTAGAATTTAATACTTCTTTTGAAAAACGTTTAGAAAGAGCAATTATTTATGCCCATATTCAAAATGACCAAGATACGACCGATACGCATTATCAATCAATGTATGGCCACATTGCTAAACTACAAGAAAAATATGTTGCAACGACTTCCTTTATCGTTCCAGAAATTCTAAAAACAGGTTACAAGGTTATAGAAGATTATTTAAAAGAAAATCCTAAACTAAAAGAGTATGGACGTACTTTAAAAGATTTGTTTAAATTTAAAAAGTATACGTTAAGTGATCAAGAAGAACAAATCATTTCCCATTTTGTTGGAAGTTTTCGAACTCCTGATGAAGTCTATTCCATTTTAACCGATGCTGATATGAAGTTTGGCAAAATTAGAAATGAAAAAGGAAAGTTAGAAGAATTAACGGAAAAAAACTATCGTGAATTTATCGAAAGTTCGAATAGAAATGTTCGAAAGAGTGCTTTTAATAAACTTTTAACGACGTATGGTAATTTTAAAAATACTTATGCTTCTTTATTAATGAATGAAGTAAAGAACAATAACAAAATGGCGAGTGTTAGGGGATATGAAAGTGCTTTAAGTGCTTCTTTATATCCTGATGCCATTCCCGAAGAAATCTATACGAATCTAATTCAAATGGTCAAACAAAATATCAAACCTTTATCGAAGTTTTGGAAACTTAAAAAAGAGGCTTTAGGAGTAAAAACGTTACATATTTATGATACTTATGCTCCAATAACGAAAGAGATTAAACATAAGTATACGGAAGAGGAAGCCGAAACTCTTTTACTTGATGCGCTTTCTGTGTTAGGGCCAACTTACATTCAGGATTTTAAAAAAGCCTTTCAAGAAGGATGGATTGATTTTCCACCAAACGATGGCAAAAGAAATGGAGCCTATTGTACAGCATGTTATAGTGTCCACCCTTATGTCTTATTAAGTTTTGATGGTTCCTTTAATAGTGTGTCTACATTAGCCCATGAACTTGGACATGCAATGCATTATTACTATGCTTGTCAAAATCAAAATTATCAAGATTATGCATATTCCATTTTTGTTGCAGAAGTGGCGAGTCAAGTTAATCAAATTTTATTAAGTAAATATTTAATTTCTAAAACCAGTGATGTTGAAGAAAAGAAATATTTAATTGATGATTTGATTCAAGACTTTAAATCAACGATCTATCGCCAAACGATGTTTGCAGAATTTGAAAAATTAATTCATGACAAAGATAGCGAAGGAACTATTTTAACTCATGAAGAATTATGTGCTCTTTATTATAAATTAAATAAAGAATACTATGGCAAAAATATTGTAGTTGATGAAAACATAAAATACGAATGGGAAAGAATTCCTCATTTCTATATGAACTTTTATGTTTATCAATACGCTACTGCTTATGCCGCAGCCATTAAAATAGCTATGGATATTCTAAATGATAAAGAAAATGCTAAAGAGAATTATCTAAAATTTTTAAGTCTTGGTTGTACCAAAGATCCAATTGAATCCTTAAAAGTGGCTGGTGTCGATATGTCAAGCCAAGAACCAATTGAAGAAGCATTTGACTATTTCTTAAATTTAGTAAGTGCTTTGGAAGAATTATATAAAAACTAGAGGTGAGTCTAAATGAATAAAAAAGATTACTATGAGGTTTTGGGAGTAGAGAAAACGGCAAGTGACGAAGAAATTAAACGTGCTTTTCGTCGTCTTGCCAAACAATACCATCCCGATGTCAATAAAAGTCCGGATGCTGAAGCAAAATTTAAAGAAATAGGGGAAGCCTATGCCATCCTTTCCGACCCAGAAAAACGTCGTCAATATGACCAATATGGTCATGCTGCTTTTGAAAATGGTGGAGCTGGCTTTAGTGGATTTAGTACGGACGATATCGATTTAAGTGCCATATTTGAAGACTTATTTGGTTCTTCTTTTGGAGGAGGATTTGGTTCAAACTTTGGCTTTAATTTTGGTGGAAGAGAAAATAGAAGAAATGCACCAACTAAAGGAAAAGATCGCTTGATTACGTTAAACTTAACTTTTGAAGAAGCTGTATTTGGTTGTAAAAAAAGTATTCGTATCGATTTAAACGAAACTTGTGAGTCTTGTCATGGTAAAGGTGGCTTTAACGAAAAGAAATGTTCCAAATGTAATGGACGAGGAACCATTGTCATGGAACAAAAATCTATGTTTGGTATATTTCAAACCCAAACTACTTGTCCGGAATGTGGCGGGGATGGTATAACATTTGAGAAAGTATGTAGTGATTGTCGTGGTACTGGATTTGTAAAAAATAATAAAGAAATTGTGGTAACCGTTCCAGAAGGTGTTGATACAGGTTATCAATTAAGAATCAGTGGTAAAGGGGAAGCTGGTAAAAATGGTGGACCTAATGGAGATATTTATATTGAATTTAATGTTCGAAAGCATGATTTCTTCGAAAGACAAGAAGAAGATATCTATTTAGAAGTTCCGATTACTATCGCTGAGGCTGCTCTTGGTTGCAAAAAAGAAATTCCAACCCTTGAAAATAATGTCATGTTAGAAATTAAAGCTGGAGCTTCTACCGGAGATAAACTACGTTTAAAAGGAAAAGGAATTAAAATACCAAACTCTTTACGTAAAGGAGATTTATATGTCATTTTAAATGTCGTAACCCCAACCAAACTAAGTCGTAAGCAAAAAAGTTTATTAGAAGAACTTCGTGATACTGGCTTAGAGGATGAAGCAATTTTTAAAAATTTTAAAAAATATTTGAAGAATTAGAAATCAATTCTTGTTATTTATAAAAAAATAAATTATAATCAAAATGTAAGTGTTACCGAAAAGGCAACGCTCACAAAATTTTGTTAGCGTTATACCATTACATAAAATGTTTTGGTATGACGTTTTTCGTTTATATTAAACGTAATATAATTACGAATAATAAAACGATAATTACTAGAAGAACTAGTATACAAAAATGTAACTCTTCTTTTTTCATTACTACTCACTCCTTTTTGCCCTTTCAAAAACCAAAACGGTCCCCTAGTAAGGAAGAAAGAAAATGGATAGCAAACGCTCCTTTTCGGTAACGGTGAGTTATTATAGAGGAAACATTTTATATTTCAATAGATTCGACAAAAGATGTCAAAACTTTCTTTAAAGGTGATTGTCAAAATTAGAAAAAGAGTGTAGAATTAAATTAAGATATGGAGGAGAAAGAGAAATGAATAATTTCAAAAAGAACCTCCCAACCGAGCGAAATAGTCGTCTGGGGGGGGGGTTATTATTTAGATAATAAGAAACCAGAGGACTTAAAACGGTTTAATAAAAATAGAAAACAAAAACAAATTATAATTGGAAGTATCATAGCAATCGTAATGATAATTGGAGGTATAAGTTTATACCGAAGTTTTGCTATGTATGAAGAAAAAGCTTCTTTTGATGTACTAAAAGGAACTGTACCGGATTTTCGAAAAGGAAAAGGCGATGTTAACTTTATTGCCCTTACAGTAAATGGGGAAAAGGCGAGTACAATTCCTCCGAAGGGAACTTACTCGAAAATAGATGTCAATTGTGATAATGAAGCAGAAGGGGTATGGAATGTAGAAGAATGGGATTTGAATGTAAAACATATTACCAAAGTACCAACATCTTGTACAGTTGATTTTATAATCAATAGTGGTGATATAATAGAATATAATTATACAGGTGATGAGCAAGAATTCATTGCCCCAGCAGACGGAAAGTATCAAATAGAATTATGGGGAGCTGCTGGAGGAAAATATTCGAATGGTCATACATTAGGAGGATATACAAAAGGAGAGATAGAACTTACAAGTGGGACAACTTTATATATTTATGTAGGAGGAGAAGGAAGTCCATCGGACGGAAATGCTTTAGGAGGATATAATGGTGGTGGTAATTCCACTATAAATAAATTAGGGAAAAGTGGCTCAACTGGAGGCGGAGCCACAGATGTAAGATTGACAAATGGAGCATGGAATGAATTTGAAAGTTTAAAATCTCGTATTATGGTTGCTGGTGGCGGAGCTGGAGGCGGCGGAACCGGTTACGGTTATTGTGGTGGCTCTGGCGGAGGTCTAAATGGATATGATGGTTGCGGGACTTTAGCCAATTATCAAGGAAGAGGTGGAAGCCAAACTTCTGGTGGTTCGGTGGCCTGGAGATGGAAGTGTGCATCAACCGGTTCGACTGCAGGTTCTTTTGGAATCGGTGGAATTGGGGGAGCAAATAGCAATAATCCAGGTGATAGTGCTGCACCAATTGTAGGTGGCGGAGCCGGAGGCGGTGGAGGTTACTATGGTGGTTCAGGTGGCTCCGGTATCTGTTGCGGAGATATGGGCGCTGGCGGAGGTTCTTCTTATATCTCAGGACATGATGGTTGCAAAGCCATAACAGAAGATTCTACAGATGGTAAAATAACACATTTAGACACATCAGAGCATTATTCAAGGAAAATTTTTACAGAAACAGTGATAATTGATGGATCAGGCTATAACTGGACTACTCAAAAAGGTGATAAAATTGACATGCCGACTCATGATGGGTCAGAAGAAAGAATGGAAGGAAATAGTGGAGATGGTTTTGCAAGAATCACTTATATAGGAGAATAACTATAAATTGGCTTGCTATATACAAAAAAATCTAATATAATTTAAGTTGTAAGTGCTACTAATTAGCACCTACTTATGGCATTATATCAAAAGAGAAAAATTTAATTGAAGTGCTTCTTTCGTCATAACTACTCCTTCTACCTTTCAAAAAACCAAAATTATTTTTTGAATAAGGAAGAGAAAGAAAATGGATAGTGGTTGCCGAGTTTTTTTGGTATTAATGCCAGTTTTTATCAAAAAGAAACTTTATCTTTTATAAGGTTTCTTTTTTAATTCGGTTTACTTTCTTCTTTTAAATTCTTCTAGCGATTTAAAAAAATTGTGATAAAATGGTAAAAGAAGGTGTAAATAAAGTGGTAAAACAAGTCGTGAATCTTTTAAAATATGAACAAGAATTATACGAAAAGAATATTACGTTAATAGCGGGAGTAGATGAAGTGGGACGTGGACCCCTTGTAGGTCCAGTTGTAGCTGCTGCTGTTATCCTTCCTAAAAATTATCAATGTGAAGGTCTTACCGATTCGAAACAATTAAGTGAGAAAAAAAGAGAAAAATACTATAAAATTATAAAAAGAGATGCTCTTGCGATTGGGGTAGGAGAAATTTCTGCCCAAAAAATAGATGAAGTGAATATTTATGAAGCGAGTAAACTTGCCATGTATGAGGCTTTAAATCATTTACAAATAAAACCTGAACATGTTTTAATAGATGCGATGAAATTAGATTTAGATGTTCCATCAACCAGTATTATTCATGGGGATGCTTTATCCTTATCTATTGCTGCTGCAAGTGTGATTGCTAAAGTCACTAGAGATAGAATGATGCTAGAGTTACATCAAAAACACCCTGAATACCACTTTGATAAACATAAAGGATATCCTACAAAATTACACTTAGAATGTTTAAAAAAATATGGTCCACTTGAAAATTACCGATTTACATATAAGCCAGTTCGTGATTTAATTAAGAAAGGTGAAGAAGAAAATGAAGAAGTATTTGAATAATATCGTTTTTAAAAACTATATTTCGTTTTTAATTCCTTTATTTATTATAGAGGTTTTATTTCGTATTTTGGAAGAAATGCCAATACTCGATTGGGCCGTTTTAAGAATCTTTATTAGTTGTAATATTCTTTCCTTATTTGTAAGTATTTGTACTTGTTTTATGAATAGAAAACTAGGTAATATTTTTAGTAGTCTTATATTATTCGTTGCTTCTATTTATACTACTTTACAGGCTGGTTTTAAAAACTTTTTAGGAATTTATATCTCACTGGGAACCAGTAGTCAACTTGGGGCAGTTAAAGAATATGTTGGAGATTATTTGGCTTCTTTTAATCCTCTTTTTTGGACTATTTTAATTCCTTTTGTTCTTTTTATTCTTTATAAAATCTTTTTAGAAAAGAAATTTTTTAGAATCGAAGAGAATCAATTTCAAAAAAGAAATAATCGTCAAGTTGCAGGAGTTTTTACTTTAATCATCCTCGTTCTTGCAGGGATTTATAATTTAACTTTATCGGCTTCTTTTATGCAAAATAGTTTGCAATTAGAAAGTACGAAAGCTTTATTTAAAAAACCAGAAAATCCTAATATTAGTGTTAATCAATTTGGAACTAGTGTCTTTGGTATATTAGATGTCAAAACGATTCTCTTTAAAACAGAAGAAAGTGAACCTACGATTTTTGAATCCAATACGCAAACAGAAGAGATTACGGATAATTCTCGTATTATTGATGATACGGCATGGCATACCCTTGCTAGTGAAACCACTGATAATAACTACCAACTATTAAATAACTACTTTATAAACCGAACCATCACCGATAAAAATGAATATACGGGAATGTTTGAAGGTAAAAATCTAATTATGATTATGATGGAAAGTGTCGGAGAAATCTTTATTAATCCCGAGTATTATCCAACCTTCTATAAAATGTATACGGAAGGCTTTAGTTTTTCCAATAATTACTCACCAAGAAACTCCTGTCCAACAGGAAACAATGAAATGAGTGGTATGATTAGTTTATTTAGTATTAATCGTTTTTGTACAAACAATACGTATAAAAATAATAAATACGACGAAAGTATATTTGGTCTTTTTAATAATGCTGGATATTCTACGAGTTCTTATCATGATTATACCGAAAGTTACTATTTTAGGTCAACGATTCATAAAAATATGGGAAGTGGTGCTTACTACGGAGTAGAAGATTTAAAAATTCCTTATAATTGGGTTTATGAAGAGTGGCCTAGTGATGTACTTTTAATGGAAAGAGCCATGGAACATATTGATACGACAAAACCATTTATGGCTTGGATGACAACTGTTACCTCCCATCAACCTTATTATGTATCCAGTGAATATGGAGATAAATATTTGGATTTATTTAAAGATACTAAGTATTCTATGGGAACAAAACGTTATATGTCTAAACTGGTAGAAGTCGATAAAGCACTAGAAAGACTTCTTGAACTCTTAGAAGAAAAGGGTGTTTTAGAAGATACAGTCATTGTTTTATTTGGAGATCATTGTCCTTATGGACTTCATGATAGTGATGTTGCTAGTGTTCTACCAGATGCTTTAGAAAGAAATAATAAAGAAAAAACACCACTTGTTATCTATAATAGTGGTATGGAAGGAAAGAACTTTAAGCAATATACAAGTTATATAAATCTTGTTCCTACTATTGCCAATCTCTTTAATTTGAATTATGATCCTAGATTGTATATTGGAGAAGATATTTTAAATCCAGAATATAGTTCTTCTTATAAAAATCGAGTTATCTTTACAGATGGTTCATGGGAAAATAGTATTGGTTCTTATGATGCTACCAATGGTAAAATGACTTACTTTGGGGACGAAAAATATACAAATGAAGAAATTATTGCATACAATAAAGAAATTAATAATATGATAAAAATGAGTAATTTAGCCATTACGTCCAATTACTTTGAATATTTGAATGATGGATTAAAAAAATATTATGTAGAACCAGAACCTACAGATACCACCCAAGATACGACCAATGAGGAAGAAAACGAAGAATTAGAAGAAAATACCGATAAAGTAGAACAATAGAAAGGAAAATTATGAAAAAATTAGTCATTGTTGAATCTCCAGCAAAAAGTAAAACGATTGAAAAATATTTAGGTAGTGATTATAAGGTTGTTTCCAGTAAAGGACATATCAGAGATTTGGCAACCAGTGGGAAGTTTGGTTTAGGTGTTGATGTTGACCATGATTTTTTACCAAACTATATTCCTATTAAAGGAAAAGCCAAGGATATCAATGCCTTAAAGAAGGATGTTAAAAATGCTAGTTTTGTTTATTTAGCCACCGATCCAGATCGTGAAGGGGAGGCTATTTCTTGGCATTTAAAAGATACTCTAGATATTAGTGATAATTATAGTCGTGTTGTATTTAATGAAATTACCAAAGATGTTGTCATGGATGCAATGAACCATCCTCGTAAAATTGATGAGGCTTTAGTAAAAAGTCAAGAAACTAGAAGAATACTCGATCGGATTATTGGATTTCGTTTAAGTAAGTTAATGCAATCCAAAACCGGTGGGAAGAGTGCGGGAAGAGTACAAAGTGTTGCTTTAAAATTAATTGTCGACCGTGAACGTGAAATTGAAGCATTTATTCCGGAGGAATATTGGAGTATTACGGCAGATTTTAAAGAGTTTACGGCAGATTTAGAAAAATATCATGGCAAAAAAGTTGAAATCAAAAGTGAAGTAGAGGCAAATGAAATTCTTTCGGCTTTATCAAAATCTTTTAAACTCGAAGATATTAAAGAAAGTGATACGCAAAAGAGTGCCAAACCAGTATTTAAAACGAGTACAATGCAAAGAATGGCAGCCAATCGAATTAATTTTGCTCCATCAAAAACGATGCGTGTAGCGCAAAAACTTTATGAAGGTATTGATATTGGCAGTGAAACGGTTGGTTTAATTACCTATATGCGTACAGATTCAGAACGTGTATCCAATACTTTTGTTGCGGAGACATATGAATACATTAAGAAAAATTTTGGCCCTGAATATATTGGAAGTGTCAAAGTAGGGAAAAAAGATAAAATGATGCAAGATGCTCATGAAGGTATTCGTCCTACTAGTATTTATCGTACGCCAGAAAGTGTTAAAAAGTATTTAACCAACGACGAGTACAAATTATATAATTTAATTTATCTTCGTGCTTTATCTTCTTTAATGGCCAATGCGAAATTTAAAACAACTTCTGTTATTCTTGAAAATAATGGTTATACTTTTAAAACCACTGGAAGTGTTGGAATCTTTGATGGTTATTTAAAAGTCTATGCTCCATATGAAGAGCAAACCGATACACTTTTACCAGATTTTAAAAATTATAAAAGCAATACAATCATTGCTGATGCGATTTTAAAAGAACAACATTTTACTAAACCACTTCCTCGATATACCGAAAGTAGTTTAATTAAAGAAATGGAAAATTTAGGGATTGGACGACCTAGTACGTATTCGACGATTTTATCGACGATTAAAGACCGTGGCTATGTAACCATTGAAGATAAAAAAATGATTCCTACGGAAATTGGAATTGAAACGACCGATAAATTGCAAGAGTTCTTTAGTGATATTGTCAATGTCGAATATACCAGTGCCATGGAAACTGATTTAGACGAAATCGCCGACGATAAAAAGGACAATATTAAAGTTTTGCATACTTTTTATGATAAATTTGAACCTATGGTTGAAGAAGCTTTCCATAAAATGGAAAAGAAAGAAGCGGAAAAAACTGGTGAAGTTTGTCCAGAATGTGGTAGTGATTTAGTCATTCGAAATGGAAAATATGGAAAATTTACGGCTTGTTCGAATTATCCAACTTGCAAATACATTAAAAAAGAAGAACGTGTCGTTACAGAATTATGTGATTGTCCAAAATGTGATGGCAAAATTGTGGAAAAAAGAACGCGTAAAGGAAAATTTTTCTATGGATGTTCAAATTATCCAAAATGTGATTTTGCTTCTTGGTACAAACCAACTGGAGAAATGTGTCCGAAATGTAATTGGCCACTTGTCGAAAAGAAAAATAAAATTGGTTGTTCCAATTGTGATTATGAAAAAGAGTGATAAAAAATTGATTGTTTTTGAAATCAATTTTTTTTTGACTTAATTTTTAATTAGTTTTAAGATATCTTGGTCTTCTATTTCCAATATTTTAATTAGTTTTTTTATCGTTTCAAATTTTGCTACGTTGGCTTTTCCATTTTCGATTCTTTGTAGATTACGCCAGGAAATTTCACAAAGTTCTGCTAGTTTTTCTAAACTATATCCTCTTTTAATACGATATTCTTTTAACATATTGTAAACACCTCTACGACAATAATGTCATATTTCAAAATGCTTTTGTATGTCATGTATGACATGTTTGAGATTGACATTTATGTCATAAGATTATAAAATTAAGATATGACATATAAGACATAATAGAGAGGTGAAAGTAAATGAAAAAGAGAAATAAAATGTACGTTATGATAGGCTTAGCTGTAACCATTCTAGTTTTAGTAGGAACAAGTTATGCATGGTGGACAACAACAGCAATGCAACATGGAATTAATGAAATAACAAGTAGTTGTTTAAAATTAAGTTTAACAGAAGAACAAAATGATATTTATTTAGAAAAAGCGTACCCAATAACAGACGAAGAAGCAAAAAGTTTAACTCCTTATAGTTTTACCCTACAAAATGTGTGTGATACAAATGTAAATTATATAGTAAAATTAGAGAAGTTAAAAACAAATACAGAAGATAAATCTACTATATTAGATAGTAAGTATGTAGCAGTAGAAGTAAATGACGGACAAAAGGAAATACTAGGAAATTATCCCGATGGAAAAAGCACTTATGAAGGAAAAGAATATGAATCCATAGAAACCAAAAATATAGCAGCAGGAACACTAAAAGGAAGTGGACAAAAAGAATTTAAAATAAAACTATGGATGGACGAAGATGTCACAATAGAAGATCAAGCAATGGATAAAAGTTTAAGAAGTAAAATAGTAGTGGATGGAAGTATAAATGAATATGCCATCTATACAGAACCAAAACTAAAAGGAACAGATCCTGTATTAGAAAGTAAAGTAAGTACAATAAGTACAGAAGAAAATGGTAAATTAATACCAGTTGTAATAGGAGAGGATGGAAAAGTCACCAAAGCAAAATTATCAGAAGAGTGGTATAACTATGAAGAGAAGAGATGGGCGAATGCAGTAATCTTAACAGAAGGTACCAAAGAACCAGAAGAAGGAGAACCAATATCAGAAAACGATATCGAAAGTTATTTTGTATGGATACCAAAATATAGTTATAAGTTGTTTGATAAAGAGTTAGGAAATTATGATGGAGTATTACCAGATGGAAGTGAACTACCCAATAAAGGAGAAACAACCGCCATCGAGATACGATTCGGAATTAACGATACAACCAACGAAAATAAAAATGAGTGTGAAAGTCCAAAGAAACCTGGAGAAACAGGAGATTGTGCTTATGGAGAATGGATGACGCATCCAGCCTTCCTTGCTTTTGAAGGAACAACAGGGTTATGGGTAGGAAAATTTGAAACTGGATATGAGGGAGCAAATAGTACAAGTGAAGCAGAAAATCATAATAATGCAACTGAAGCAGATAAAATTGTTATAAAACCAAATGTCTATTCATGGAGAAACATAAAGATAGGAAATGCCTTTAATGTATCCAAAAATTATGAACCAGATTTACAAAGTCATATGTTAAAGAATACGGAATGGGGAGCTGTTGCTTATCTTACAAATTCACTTTATGGAAGATGTAATAATGAGTATGGAACAATAAAATGTGAAGAAGTAACAATTAACAATAATAGCAATTTTGTAACGGGCTATGCAGGAGCAGAGAATAGTAGCAGTTCTGTAGTAGCACTACCTGAAAATAATGCTAATGGTACTTATAATTACAAAGATTCTTATAGTACAAAAGCAAGCACTACTGGAAATTACTCAGGAATTTATGATATGTCCGGTGGAGCATGGGAAGGTCTAGCCGGAGTTGTGACGAATGCTACCACAGCAGAAAATGTAGGTTTAGATAATATTCAATTTGGAGCAAGCGGTTTAACTGGAGAAGAGATACCAAGTCTAAAATATATAGATTTGTATTTAACTGTGGCGTCACTTCAATGGGGAAAAGGTATACTTGGAGATGCGATAGGAGAATTGGGGCCATTTAAAAAGGGATTGGATAACTATACAGCTAGCTCTTGGTATCAAGATTGGGCAGGGTATACTTATGTAGCCAGTTCGTGGATTAACCGAGGTAATTTGTTCAGTGATGGTGGTCTGAAGGGAGGCTTATTTGGTTTCGGACCTTATGATGGAGGAAACAAGCATTATGTCACTTTCCGTATTGTTCTAGCACTTTAGGTAAGATTTATTCATATAAAAGTAGAAAATTCTACTTTTTTTTCATGTTATTTAATAAAATGTAATGAGGTTATATGAAAAATAAAATAGATTATAAATTATTTATTGCGATTGTTTTAATTGCCTTATTTGGAATTATCATGATTTATTCCGCAAGTTCTATTTGGGCAGAATATAAATTTCAAGATCCTTTTAAATTTGTAAAAGCACAAGGACTCTTTTTTATCATTGGGATTTTTGTAATGCTTTTCTTATCTAAAGTGGATTATCATTTGTATTATGAAAAAGCCAATATTCTTTTGCTCGGTTGTTTTATTTTACTTCTTTTAGTTTTAATCCCTGGTATTGGAACAATTCGTAATGGAAGTAGAAGTTGGTTTGGAATAGGTGGTTTTGGTATTCAACCCAGTGAATTTGCTAAAATTGGTTTAATTATTTATGTTGCCAAATATCTTGCTAATAATAAAAAGAATATGCGCAGTATTAAACAAGGGGTACTTCCTATTTTAAGTGTGATTTTTGCTTTTTTTATTCTCATTATGCTAGAACCGGATTTTGGAACAGCTATGGTCATTGTTTTAACGTTAGTGGTTATGATTTTTACATCTGGGGTTCAAATATCTTTCTTTGTTAAAATTGGTATTGTGGGTTTGATTGGCATTGTCGGTTTAATTATTGTTGCTCCATATCGTATGGCAAGAATTGTGTCTTTTTTAAATCCGTGGACTGACCCCTTAGGAAGTGGGTTTCAAATCATTCAAAGTTTGTATGCTATAGGTCCAGGTGGATTACTCGGACAAGGATTTATGAATTCAAGACAAAAACATTTTTATCTTCCCGAACCTCAAACCGATTTTATCTTTTCGATTATTAGTGAGGAATTTGGCTTTTTGGGTGTCTTAATTGTTACTGGTGTTTTTTTCTTTATCTTTTATAGAGCCTTAAATATTTCTCTTAAACAAAGTGATTTGTTTGCCAAATACTTGGCTTTTGGATTATCTTTTGGAATTATTATTCAAGCCTTATTAAATCTAATGGTTGTGGTTGGTATTATTCCCGTAACAGGTGTTACGCTTCCTTTCCTATCTTATGGAGGTTCTTCTCTTTTAGTTTCAATGGCAAGTATGGGAATTATTTTAAATATTTCTAAAAATCATTAAAAGATGGTTGACATCACACCTAATTTGTCCTTTTTTGGTATCTTCTTCTAGATGCTTATCATGAACTTGCCAATTTTTTAAAAAATAAGAAAGACGAATAAAAGAAACGTTTAAAATTGCTTTTTTCAAAAAGTATCTATATAATAGCAAAAAGAAAGAGGCTATTATGGAATATAGAGAGCACTTAAATTTTTCAAAAGAACTCCCTTTTGGGGTTGAAATTGAAATTTCTAATAAAACTTTAAATGATTTAGATGCTATTTTAAAAGAAAAGCAAATTCTTGAAAATAGGAAAACGTATATAGAATTGGAAAAGCAATTTGGTAAAAAAAGAGCAGAAGAGATTTATTATAAAGGGCATTTTGCTTTTCGAAATAAAAAAGAAGCCTATTGGTTATATCAATATGAAGATACCAATGAAGAAAATAAAAATCTAGGTGTTGAAATTATATCTCCCATTTTACATAATGAAAAACAAGATTTAAAAAATTTAAAGATGGTTTTAAAATTTTTGCAAAGTATTCATGCTGAAGTGAATGAAAGTTGTGGTGTTCATATTCATATGGGAGCTTCTTCTTTTCAAGGGGATTTAAAAAAATTGTATCATTTCTTTCTTTTTTATCTGTATTTTGAACCTGTTTTCTATAAACTGAGTGCTATGGGAAATTTTGGGCATGTAAGAGAATATGCTTATGCTTTTGCCAATCCAGTTGTTTTAAATTTAAAAGGGCTGGTGAATCCAAAAACTATGGAAACCTATATAAAAGAAAATGCAAGTTCTATACATAAAGAAAATGGCTTACATTTTAAAGGTTTCTCTTTTACAAATTTTGGGTATGGTTCTTCTTTTGAAGTCCGTATTTTTAATGGAACAATCAACGAATGTATTATTGAAAATTATATTAATGTAACTCTTTCTAGTTTAGCTTATGCTTTATCCAATTCTTTTAAAGAGGAAATCTATCAAAAACGTTGTGACCATGTATTGAACGTTCGAAAAAATTGGCATACTTTTGAAAAATTTGTCGCAGGTGCTGATGCATTAGTCGACGAATTTGTGAATACCATTTTTAAGTATTCTATAGATAAAGATTCTTTTTTTGAACAATATAAAGGTCTATGCTTACAAAAATCGACAAAATAGAGAGTTCTGGTCTGCTAATATAAAGACTTTAAGAAAAGAGGTCTTTTTATGCAAAAGAACGTGATAGAAGGAAAAAATTTCATTTATGAAGTAAGAGGAAAGCAAGTAATGCTTGATTATGACTTGGCTAAATTGTATCAGTGTACGAATGGAACCAAATCTTTATATTTGGCGGTAAAAAGGAATAGTGAACGATTTCCGAGTGATTTTTATTTTCAACTTACCGAAGGAGAATATGAAAATTTGAAGTTACAAAATGAAACTTTGAATTGGAATCCTTATGTAGGGGTTAGAAAATTGCCTTATGTTTTTACGATGCCAGGGGTTGCCATGCTAGCAACTGTTCTTAAAACAGAAATCGCAGGAGAAATTAGTATCAGAATCATGGATTATTTTATAGCGATAAGAAAATATATAGGTTCAAATTTAATCGAACAAAAACACATAAATCCGGTGGTTAGAGAGTACGATGGTGATATCAAACGAATCCAAGAAGTTTTCAAAAAATTTGAAGAGAAAAAGTGGACCTATGAAGTCTTCTTTGATGGAAAAATTTATGATGGTGCTTCTAAAATTATGGATATTTTTAAAAGTGCCAAAGAATCACTCGTGATTATCGATTGCTATGCTGATAAAACGATACTTGATTTAATAAAGAAATTGAAAGTCGAAGTCACTTTGATTGTAAAGAAAAAGAGTGTACTACATGAACTCGATAAGGAAAAATATCAGAAAGAATATCCTAATTTAAAAGTACTTTATGATAATACTTTTCATGATTGCTATTTTATTTTAGATTATAAAACTTTTTATCATTGTGGGGCATCCTTAAATTCTAAAGAAAAGAAAAATTTTTCGATAAATTTATTAGAAGACGAAATGGTAAAAGAATCTTTGTTAGACAAAATAAAAAAATAGTGGTGCGACTATTTTTTAAGACTTTCTTCGGAAGTTTCCGGAATATTTAACATTTTTTGATAAAAATAGGAAAATGAAGATGTATCTATCCAAGTAGTGCTATTTTGTAAATGGCTTCGATTACTAAAGTCAAAAAAGGCTAGAATATCTTCTTTAGTCGTTACCGACAAAAACTTGCGAATTTTTTCTTCCCTTGTTTCATAACTTATAGGATGATTTTGAAACCAACCAGATTGTCTTTCTCCATATTGAATAATGGATTCTAAAAATAAGAGTAGTCCCTTGATAGATAAAGAAACATTTCGTTGTTGATTTAAATAATTTCTTAAATCACAAAGTTGGAAAACAATGCCTTCGACATTTTCGACACATTCAACTTGAAGCCAATTTTTGATAAGAGTAGTGTTTTCTCTTTTTTCTTTTTCTTTGTTAAGAAGAAAAATTTGTTTGGTTTTACTAGCGACTTCTTCGAATTGGGTATTTTCCGTTATTTTCATATGTAAACCTCATTTCTAAATGTAGTATATCGAAAAAAGAAACCAATCGCAAGGGATTGACAATTCCAATTGAATTTACTAATAAGTTTTTTAAAAATATAGTATAATGTTATAAAGGGTGATACCATGAATATTATTGTATCTGCTGGAGGAAGTGGGGGACATATCTATCCTGCTTTAGCTATTATTGAAGAATTTAAACGTCATGAAAAAAATCTAAACGTTTTATATATTGGAACTCATAATCGAATGGAAAAAGATATTGTTCCTAAAAAAGGAATTGCTTATGAACCTATCGAAATCTATGGATTTACTAAAGATATTAAAAGAGATTTTAAAAACGTTTTTTTAATTCGTAAGGCATATAAAAGATGCGTAGAGATTATGAAAGACTTTCAACCCGATGTGGTGATTGGTGTAGGAGGGTATGTAACGTATCCGGTTATTAAAGCAGCAAAGAAGTTAGGCATCAAAACTTTTATTCATGAGCAAAATAGTCGTCCAGGAAAAGTCAATTATTTAGTAAGTCGTTTTGCAGATATCGTCGGAGTGACGTTTAAAAGTTCCATTCCTTATTTTAAAAAAGCTAAGAAAGTGGTTTATACGGGGCATCCTTCTTTAGATGGAGCGATTAAAACGAGCAAAATGGATAAAACTTTACTTGGGTTTAGTCCTTCTAAAAAATTAGTGGTTTATGTAGCAGGAAGTTTAGGAAGTTCTTCTCTAAATCAAAAAATGATTGATTTTTTAAATAGTAATCTTCATGATTCGTATGAAATTTTATATATTGTGGGAAGTAATGTGAGTCTTAGTGATTTTAAAAACCAAATTACTTCCAAAAGCAAAATAAAAATTGTTCCTTACTTTGATAATTTACCAAGTATTATGGCTTCTAGTGATGTTGTTATATCTAGAGCTGGAGCAGGAACTTTATTTGAAATTATGGGACTATTAAAACCAAGTATTATTATTCCAAGTCCCAATGTTAGTAATAACCATCAATATTTTAATGCCAAAGAATTACTCGAGCATCATGCTATTGAAGTAATCGAAGAAAAAGATTTAACCAAAGAACTTTTGGCACAAAAAATAGATACTTTATTAAACAACCGAGAAAAAATAGAAGAATTAAAGAAAAATATGTTAGAATATAAAAAGGGTAATCCTAGTTTAACGATTTATGAAACGATTAAAGATTTAATAAAATAAAGGTGATGAAGTATATGAAGAAAGGCAAAAGAAAAGTAAAACGTCGTATTAAATGGAAGGCTGTTTTTCTTTTGTTATGCTTTTTAGCTTTAATTGTTTATTTTGGCTATACTTTTCTCAATTTACCCATCAAACATGTTTTAATCAAAGGAACCAATTTAATTCCCGATTATGAAATTATGGAAAAGACTGGTTTAAAGGAATATCCCAATTTATTTAAGTATAGTTGTAATACCATTAAGAAAAAAATAGAAGATATTGCTTTAGTGGACCAAGTGAAGGTAAGAAAAAATTTATTTGGTCAAGTAACTATTTTAATTGAAGAAGCGAAAGTTCTTTTTTACAATCGGAATAATGGTACTTATGTTTTATCGAATGGAAAAGAGATTGAGAATGGTCATTATACTGGAGTTCCTTTTTTAGTTAATTATGTGCAAAGTTCTATTTATGAGCGTTTAATTAAAGAACTAGCTAAGTTAAATCCGGAAACATTATCTTTAGTAAGTGAAATGGAATATTCTCCAAGTATTAGTGGAGATGTTACTTTAGATGATACTAGGTTTATTTTTCGTATGAATGATGGTATACTCGTTTACGTAAATTTAATCCATATGGATCGACTTGATCTTTATAAAGAATTATATTCTGTCAAGAATAAAGAAGAAAAATATTTATATCTCGATTCTGATTTCAATGTTCGATTCAGTAATGAATGAAAGAGTGAAAACTATGGAAGAAAAAAAGATAGACTATAACGCGCTAATGGAACAAACGATAAAGAATTTTCCTAAGAAAAAAACAATTCTTTTACATAGTTGTTGTGGACCTTGTTCGACAGCAGTCATTGAACGTTTAAAAGATTATTTTGAAATTACTATTTTTTATTATAATCCCAATATAGAACCTCAAGAAGAATATATAAAAAGAAAAGAAGAACAAAAACGATACTTAAAAGAATGTGGATACGCTATTCAGTTTTTGGATTGTGATTATGACCATGAAAGTTTTATTAAAATGGCTAAAGGGTTAGAGCACGAAAAAGAGGGTGGTGCAAGATGTCATAAATGCTACTATTTACGTCTTAAAAAAACATTTGAGGTGGCAAAACACTACCATTTTGATTATTTTGGGACCACTTTAACGGTAAGTCCTTATAAAAGTGCCAAAGTGATTAATGAAATTGGACTTCTATTAGAAAAACAATCTGAAGAAGAAAATTCAATCCCTTCCTTTTTGGTTTCGGATTTTAAGAAAAAAGAGGGGTATAAAAAAAGTATCGAATTAAGTCGAGAGTTTCATTTATATCGCCAAGAATATTGTGGGTGTTTGTATGGACTAGCTAATCAGAAAAAAGAGGAGTTTTGATAAGTTTCGTTATCTTTTGTCGAACCTAAAGAAAAAAGTTTTTCTTTTTGCTATGCTAGTGATGGTGAAGAAGAAAATGGAAATCTATTATCAAAATGAAACGCTTTATGTCAATGTGGAAAATGATATTACTTTAGATACCATCTCCATGTTAGAAAGAAGAATTTTTCGGATTATCGAAGATTATGCCATTGATAAAATCATTATTCGGATTTTAGGAAAGAGCAATAAAGAATTATTAAATCAATTTAAAAGAAACTATTACCATCAATTTACTGGATTCTTAATGATTCAATAAAAGTCTTTTTTTCTTTTTGTCTTTCAATTATAATAGAACTATAGAAAGTAAAGGTATAGTAAATGAAGGAAGAAGAACAAATAAAAGCATACAATGATTATTTAAAATCCTCTTTGGAAGCGGGGAAAGACCATAAGAAGAAACTAAAAAAGATTTTAATTTTCGTAGTTCTTATTCTTTTAAGTTTTCCCATCCTTTTTCGTCTTCCTTTTATTCAAATCTTTTTTCAATTTGCTTTTAATCAAAATATCCGTTATTATGAAGTAAGTGTAAATAACCAATTAATGGATGTTAAGGAAACAATCGAACCTACGACACTTATTCCTAATTTGTTCGTTGTCCAAAATGATAAAAAGGCATACTTTTACTTTGGAAGTGAAGAAAAATTTTCTATTGATAATCCTGTTTTATTAAAAGTAGATTCTTATACTTGCTATATTCCAAATAAAAAGAAAAAAACACTTATCTCTTGTAGCGAATATAGTAAGAATGAGAATCATATGGTAAAAAACGAAGATACGACGTATAATTTGGAAATTTTAAAATATGCATTAAGTTCAAATTGTGAATATTATGGTGTAGAGGAAAATAGTGCAATATGTAATTTTCAAGTAAGGGAAAATAGTTGGAGTTCTTCTAAAATTTCTAATTACGAAATCGTTTATCAAGGAGAATTACCAAGAGATATTACCAAGTATGTAGAAACTCCTGCAGTTTATGCCTTAAAAATTCATTTTCAATATAAAAATACGAAAGGCTTTTTGATAGTTGGACTACTAAATGATGGAGAAAACTTCTCATTTTTATAAGATTTTGCGCATTTTTTGCAATTTTTTCGATATATTATAATAAAAATGCTTGTAAGTAGACTTAGTTTTTGCTAAAATACAAATGGCTAAAAAGTTAGCAAATAGACATGTTTAAGGGATTATATTTATCGAGTGCCGAAGAGGTGATAAATATAAGTTGATCTTGGCAGATGTTATAACGAAGGAGGAATTTTTTATGGCCGTTGTTTCTATGAATTATTTATTAGAAGCAGGAGTTCATTTTGGACATCAAACAAAAAGATGGAACCCAAAAATGAAACCGTATATTTTTGCAGCAAGAGATGAAATACACATCATTGATTTACAAAAAACAGTAGAAAAGTTAGAGGAGGCTTATGCAGAATTAAAAGCCATTGCGGATAATGGTGGAACATTCTTGTTTGTGGGAACCAAAAAACAAGCAAGTGAAGTATGCAAAGAAGAAGCCCTACGTAGTAATAGTTACTATGTAACAGAAAGATGGTTAGGAGGAACTCTTACCAACTTTAGAACGATTAGAAGAAGAGTAAAACGTCTAGAAGAAATTGAAGAAATGGAAAGTAATGGTGTCTTTGATGTACTTCCTAAAAAAGAAGTCATTGGACTAAGAAAAGAATATGATAAATTAAATCGTGTTCTATGTGGTATTCGTGAAATGAATAAGTTACCACAAGCCATTATTATCGTTGACCCTAAAAAGGAAATGAATGCTATTCGTGAAGCTAGAAAATTAAATATTCCGGTATTTGGAATTGTCGATACAAATTGCGACCCAGATGACGTAGATTATTGTATTCCAGCTAATGACGATGCGGTTCGTGCTGTTAAAGTTGTTATTGGGGTACTTAATAATGCTATTTGTGAATCTCGTGGTTTAGAAATGGTTGATTATGTAACTGAAGAAGATAAAAATAAAAGTGATGCCAAAGAAGTTAATATGGCATCTGTTGTAGAAAATATTGAACCTAGAAAAGTACAAGAAGAAGTAGAAGTGGAAGAACAAGAAGAACATGCTGAAGAAAAACCTACTAAAAAAGAAAGTAAAAAAGAGCAAAAAGATTATTCTACAATGACTTTAGCAGAACTTAAATCTATTGCTAAAGAACAAGGTATCAAAGGTTATTCTACAATGAAAAAAGAAGAATTAATTAATAATTTAAAATAAAAAAGGGAGGATTTAGAATGGAAGTTACAGCAAGTTTAGTAAAAGATTTACGTGAAAAAAGTGGCGCAGGCATGATGGACTGTAAAAAAGCCCTTTCTGAATGCAATGGTGATATAGATGCTGCTATGGATTATTTAAGAGAAAAAGGAATTGCCAAAGCTGAAAAAAAAGGAAATCGTATTGCTGCTGAAGGCCTTGCCAATATTTATATGGATGGCAATAAAGCTGTTATTTTAGAAGTAAATTCTGAAACCGATTTTGTTAGTAAAAATGAAGAATTTACAAGTATGATTGATGAAATAGGAAATGCTATTTTAAAAAGTGATGCTACTACTTTAGAAGATGCATTAAATGTATCTGTAAGTGATGGTACTATAAATGACTTAATTGTTGCCAAAACAGCCAAGATTGGTGAAAAATTATCACTTAGAAGAATCGAAGTTGTGGAAAAAAGTAATGAAGAAGTTTTTGGTTCTTACTTACATATGGGTGGTAAAATCGCTGTATTAACAGTTTTAAAAGGTACAACAGAAAGTGTTGCTAAAGATGTTGCCATGCAATCTGCTGCTATGAAACCAAATTATGTTTTCATAAGTGATGTACCTGAAGAGGTTGTTGCTCGTGAACGTGAGATTTTAAAAGAACAATCTATGAATGAAGGAAAACCTGCTGATATCGCAGAAAAAATGGTAGAAGGTAGACTTAAGAAATTTTATAAAGAAGTTTGTTTAGCTGAACAAGACTTTATAAAAGATGGCGATATGACGGTTGGAACCTACGTAACTAATAATGGTGGAGAAATTATAAAAATGGTTCGTTATGAAGTTGGTGAAGGAATGGAAAAAAGAAATGAAAACTTCGCTGAAGAAGTAATGAATCAAGTAAAAGGAAATTAAAGGCTAAGTAAAGCCTTTTTTTCATGTCTTGTCAAAAGACAAAAAAGAGTGTAGAATTAGATTAAGATATGGAGGAGAAAGAGAAATGAATAATTTCAAAAAGAACCTCCCAACCAGTGAAAATCGTCGTCTGGGGGGGGGTATATTAGATAATAATAAGAAGAAGGAACCAAGACGACTCAAGAAAATAATAGTAAGTTTAATAAGTATAGTAACACTTATAATGGTAGTGTCTTTTAGTTATGCTTATATAAAATATGAAACAAAAGAAAAGAATGAAAATATTATAGGAACAGAATGTATCAAAATAGAGATGGAAGAAGTAACAGAAGCTCTAAATTTGTATCATGCCTATCCTATGAAAGAAGAAACAGGAAGCAATACAGATGCCTATCAATTTAAAATAAGAAATGCTTGTGGAGTAGGAGTGGATTATCAAGTAGAACTAGAAGTAGAGAATGTAGAAGAAAATAAATTACCATCTCAAGATATAGCAGTAAAACTAGATAGTAATAATAAGTTAACATTAACACAACAAATGGATGGCAAAGACCAAGAAACATATAAAATAGGAACAGGTACATTAAAACCTTATGAAGAAAAAAGTCATGAAGTAAGAATATGGATAGATGAGAATGCAGGAAATGAAAGTCAAAATAAAATATTCAAAAGTAAAGTGGTAATAGAAGCAGTACAAAATGAAATAGCGATATATAGTGAACCCTTATTACAAGGAGCAGACCCAGTATTAGGCAAAGGAATGGTTGCAGTACAAATAAATGAAGAAAATGGGGATGTCACCAAAGCAGATCCAACAGCAAAATGGTATGAATATGGGAAAAAGAAATGGGCGAATGCAGTAATCCTTGCAAATGGAAAAGAAGACACATATGAAACAGGAGCAACAATAAATGAAGAAGATATCGAAAGTTATTTTGTATGGATACCAAAGTATCAATATCAAATCTTTGATATGGGAACCGACTATACAGGATTAACAACAATAAAAGAAGGAAAAGAAAAAGCAATAGAGATTAGGTTTGGTTTAGAGAATACAACGGATAGTGAAACAGAATGTACCACCCCAACAGAATCAGGAGGAACCGGAACTTGTGAAGTAGGAAAATGGATGACGCATCCAGCATTTCTAGCTTTTCCTGAAAGCGAAGGAATATGGGTAGGAAAATTTGAAACGGGCTATAACCAAAATGAAGATAATTCTTTAAAAGACACTAATAGTTGGAAAAAAACTGGAGCAGAAAAAGATACAAATGAACCTACAAAAGTAATAATAAAGCCAAATGTCTATAGTTGGAGAAATATAACAGTAGGAAATGCATTTAATACATCAAAACAATATAAAACAGAATTACAAAGCCATATGTTAAAGAATACGGAATGGGGAGTAGTAGCTTATTTAACGCAAAGTATCTATGGAAGATGTACTAATACAGATGGTGAAACAACATGTGAAGAAATACGAATCAATAATAGTCAAAATTATGTAACTGGAGTTTCAGCAAAAATTGCACCAACTACTGGATATGATGCTTATAAAGATTACACTACTACAACTCCGAGAACTGCCAATGAAAAATCTAATGTGTATCCTTCAAGTACTGAAGCAAGTACAACAAAAAATAATACGGGAATTTTTGATATGAGTGGAGGAACATGGGAATATGTTATGGGAGTTATGACTAGTATTTCACCAAATAGTAGTGATAAAAGCGGTTTAACTTTATCAAAAATTGAAGAAAAATATTATGACAAATACAATAATATAAATTCTTTAGAATATAATAAAAGAATTTTAGGAGATGCGACCGGAGAGATGGGACCTTTTCAAAGTCGAAAATATAATACCCAAAATCGACAAATTAGTTCTTGGCATAATGACGAAGCTTGGTTCGTATCTTCTAGTGAATCTTGGTTCAATCGTGGTGGTGCTCACTACAGTGGTACGGGTTCCGGTGTCTTCGATTTCCGTCGTAACGAAGGTGCTAAAGATACCGGTCGCAGTTTCCGTATTGCCCTTGCGCCAACCAATAGTGCCTCATGAGAAGTCTAAAAGATATAAGAAAGTCTAGTGGCCTATCTCAAAAAGAATTAGCTAAGAAAATAGGAGTAACCCAACAACAATACTCAAGATATGAAGTAGGTATAAATAAAATTACACTTGAGATGTACTTAAAAATCCTAAATACTTGTGGTTATAAAGTAAAATTAGAAAAAAAGTAAAAATTTTTCAAAAAATACCAATTTTGCCAAAAAGGGTCAAATTCGCTAGGGAAATTTGTTAAATTCTCTAGCGAATTTGTTTAATTGTGCTATAGATTTGCCAAATTAGGAATTTGCAAATCTATTTTTTGTTTGATAAAGTGTTCTTGCGATTTACGAAGTGATGTTGTTTGCCACCAAAATTTTAAAAAGGATTGAGGTGGTCACAATGGATAAACGTGACTTTTTAATAGTTGCTTTATTAGTGATAATAGTTCTATTGATACTATTCGACTAAGCCACAAGCAGTTCTCTTCAGGGGGGTGAGGTTGATAAGGTTCATTGAATTTAAAAAAACACCATTTCCGAAAGGAATGGTGCAAACCAAATATGGCAAGCACTATACTTAGTAACTCGCTTAAATAGATTATAATATAAATTTAAAATAAATGCAAAAAAATTTATAACCAGTTTTTTTGTAAAGATGGAGAAAAAAGAAAGCAATTTACTGCTTTTTTTGTTATACTTAAGGTAGTGATAGTATGAAGAAGTTGAAAAATAATAAAAAGAGTATCGTAAAATTAGTGTTATTTGTGGTAATGCTTTATTTATTTGCTTATTTAGGAACGAAAGATTATCATACCGATATTGCTGATAATGTAAGATTTGCTACTGAATATAAAGATATTTCTAAGAATAATCTTTATAAATACGTTAATGAAAGCGAAGCATTAGAACTTTTAAATGGAAAAACCGGTATTCTCTTTATGGGATTTTCAAGTAATATTTGGAGTCATTACTATGCTGAATACTTAAATGAAATGGCAAGCTTACATCATGTAGAAGAAATATATTATTATGATTTTTATAAAGATAGAGAATTAAATAATAAAACCTATAAAAGTATTGTAACTAAATTAAGTGCTTATTTACCATTTTCTGATACTAAAGAACAAAAGGTTAGTGCCCCAACGATTGTGATTGTAAAAGAAGGAAACGTTCTTTATTTCAATAATGAAGTTGGTACTTTGGTAGGAGATGTGAATCCAGAAGATTATTTCACGGATTATCGCAAAAATTTAATTAAAATGGATATAGATAGAGCCTTATTAGAAATGGAAGGGAATCAAAATGGATGAAGAATCAAATAATTTTTTAGGTTTTGGCTTATTCTTTTTTCTCATTGTACTGATTGTTTTGGGTGGCTCTTATCTTATTTATACCAATTTTCAAAATAAGCAAAAAGAAAAAATCGTCGATGAAAATGAAAACGTCATTGTAAGCGATAAAAATAAGGAAGAAAAAAATAAAGATTTTATCTATTATACGAATGAAGTTGTATTAAGCGAGTCTTTATCTCTTACAAGTAAATTTCCGGTGATTAATTTAAATAGTTCAGATGCGTTAAATGCAACGAATGAATTAAAAACTTATGTAGAAAGTGTCAATCAAACTTTGAAAAAGCAAACCGAACAAACAGCGTGTGTTTACGAAAATGAAGAACAAATTGCTGAAACCAATTATTTAGATTATGGAATTTATACGTATGAAGAATATATTACGCTACTTGTTTTAGAATCTAATTTTAATTGTGAAACCGGGTTTTCCGCATCGAGTAAAGTAAAATCTTATACTTTTAATGTCTTAACTGGAAAGAAACTGACAACTGAAGAGTTACTTTTGAAATACAATACGACTTTAACGCAAGTTTTAGAAAGAATAAGACAAGAATTAGAAAGTATGAATGAAACTACTAGCGAAAGCGAAAGTATTCAAGTAGAAGAAACTTTAAAAAATTTAAAAGAAAATGAAACTTTTGTTATCTATATCGATGAATTTGGCAATTTGGTTATGAATTATGTTGTCAAAACAAATTCCGTCGATTATAATGATAATATAATAATTAATGAATAGGAGAATTGTATGAACGTTGAAGAAAAGATGGATAAAGCAATCCTTGCTTTAGAAAATAAACTTTTAAATATTAGAGCGGGAAGAGCAAATCCTGCTATGCTAAATGGCATTATGGTTCCTTATTATGGAGTAGCAACACCCATTCAAAGTTTAGCCAATATTACGGTTCCAGAAGCAAGACAATTAATGATTAAACCCTTTGACCGAAGTGCTTTAAAAGATATTGAAAGAACTATTAATGAAGCAAATATTGGGATTACTCCCACGAATAATGGAGAATTGATTATTTTAACGGTTCCTGAACTTACCGAAGAAAGAAGAAGAGAATACGTCAAAGAAGCAAAAGAAGTTGCTGAAGAAGCAAAAGTGGCTCTACGTAATATACGCCAAGAGGAAAATAATGCGATTAAAAAAGAAGAATATCCTGAAGATGAAGAAAAAAGATTAATGGATGATGTACAAGAAGCAATTAATAAATATAATAAAATTGTCGATGAAAAATTAAAGGAAAAGGAAGAAGAATTAATGACCGTTTAATTCTTTTTTTTGTAACTATTCAGACTAAGTCATGTTAAAAGGAGAGCATTATAAAAGAATGGCTCTCTTTTAATTAAATAAAGTTTT
>CANRJW010000006.1 GCA_947631035.1 uncultured Bacilli bacterium | reverse complement strand
CTTATTATCACATCATCGGTTCCTGAAATTTTGATGGTAAATTGGAATAACTGTCACATTTGTATTATAATTGCACATAGTATTTTGATTATTTATTCAAGTAACGTTGCCTTTTCAAAATCTTTTTTGGTATAATGTTTAAGAGAGGTGTCTATGAAAAAAGAAATTTTATTATCAATTATTTGCCCCGTTTATAATGGCGGAAAATCCATTGGAAAAATCATTGAATCTTTAGAAGAACAAGATTATAAAGATTATGAATTATTACTAGTCGATGATGGATCTACTGATGATACTTTAAAAATATTAAGGAAATACGAAAAGAAATACAAAAACATTATCGTAATTGATAAAAAGCATAGTAGTGTTGGTGACACTAGAAATATGGGAATTGAACGTTCAAGTGGAAAATACATCACTTTCGGAGATGCAGACGACTGGTACAGCGAAGATTTTTTTGAAAAAATCATTCCTCATTTAAAAGAAGGAAATTTTGAACTACTGGTATTTAATGCTTATGTCATGGATTACGATAAATTTATGTATGATTTAATTCCTGCTAAATATAAAACAAAAACATTTACAGAAGAAAATGGTGTCTACGAGTATTTAAAAGGAAAATTTGGGCATCAAATTGGTAATGTCCCTTGGAATAAAATCTATCTTAAAGAAATCATAACTAAAAATAATTTAAAATTTGATCCAGATAAAAAAAGAGGGCAAGATTTATTATTCAATATTTTATATGTTTCGAAAATTAAAAATTACAAATATATTAATGAAAAATTATATTATTATGAACTGAATATGAATCCTCTAACAACCCGCGAATATCGTCCTATTAATATTCCAGAAAAACTAAAATATTATCATCCTATTCAAAAAATTTGTGAAGATAACCATCTTAAAAATTGGGAACATTATTTAGGACTATTTTATCTTAGAAGAGTTCCAGGGGTCATTATTAACGAATCCAATAATCCAGATTATAAAACAGGAAAAGAAAATATCGAAGCGCATTTGCACACAAAAGAAATCAATTACATTTTAAAAAAAGTCAAACTTCGTAATATGGATTTTAAACTTTTTGCTTCTTATTTATTATATAAATTTAAGTTATACAAACCTGCCTATTATTTACTATGGCATCATAGACATTAAAAAATCTTTAGTTTTTGGACTAGAGATTTTTTTAAAACCACTTATAAATAATTTTCTTAATGAAACGATATATTCTTATTTTTAAGTTTGGATTCATATAAAGATGTTTTTTATGTCTTTCGACATATAAAAGTCCTGATAAATGATTCATATATCCATTACAATTTCCTAAAATTTGATAGGTCTTTTGTAAGGCATATTCTTGATTCATTAATATATTAGATATTTGATTCTCATTAAAAACTTTTCCAACGAGTCCTTTACTATTTTCTACACTAGTATTTATATAATTTTTTTGGACGACTTTCTTTTTATCAAATAAAGAAGATTTGATAAAAAGGCAATTTTCATTGGCAACTATTTTTTGTTTTTCGGCAAATTTTCCAAAATAATCATTATGCATACTTTCTGGAAGAACAAGCATATCAATATAAGGATTATCCTCAAAAATCGAAAGAACTCCATTTAAGTATTTTTGATTAGCTAAAGCATTTTGGAAAATCTCATTGATATGCGTTTCATAAATTAAATTTATTTTGGAACTAGGAATGTTTGTATCTTTTAAAATACAAAGATACTCATAATTTTGAAAAGAAAATTCCTCTATCTTTTCTATTTTAATTTTTTCTTGTTCCAATTTCTCTTTAATACTTTTTTTATTTGTAAAGACATAAATTGGTTTTATATCTGTATTCTTTAAAAATTGTAAATACATTTCACTATACTTTTCTTCTTCTAGAAAAAGTAGAACAGCACAAGTTTTGGAACTTTTCGCTTCTTCTTTTACAATATAGTTAAGACTTAAGCCATAATAAAGTTCCATAGGTTTGTAAAGTCTTGTTAAATTTTTGTAAATCATATTAACATCATAATCGGTATTATTTTTGATATATTCTAAACTTTTTTTATTGTCTTCTCCATTTGAAAGATACAATGCATCGCTTCTTTCAAAGACGAAATTCTTTCTTTTAATAAAGGGGCAATGGCAATTCTTAATTAAATCATAAGAAGCATAAGCATAGTAATTATAATTTTCTTCGATATTTTGACTACGATAACTACTTAAGTCTGTATAAATATCCCACTTAAAACCAGCTTGTTCTAAATAATGAGTAAAATAAATTTCATGCTTGGTAACTACTTTTTCAAAAGTATTCATTTTTTTAATATTATAATTCTTCCAATAACTGTTAAAAGCATCGCTTTCCAAAACATTTTTACGTAAGGCAAGGAAAAAAGTTTGAATATGATTTGGAATCACATGGTCTGGTAGATATCCAAAACCATCGGGGCTTTTATAGTTAGCCGTTAATCCCCAAAAATCGATATCTTTATTGGCCATATCTGCAAAAATTTTTTTAAAAGGAATGAAAGGCCCATAAAACGTATCATTCATAAGAATTAACTCATCAAATGTCTTAAAATATTCTTGGTATTCCATAAAAGTATCTTTAAATGCTCCAGCATCGAGTCCAATATTTTCTCTTATTTTTATTTTATCTGTAAACACTTTAAATTTTTCTTTTTCACTTTCTTTTAAAGAACAATTCGAAACAATAATGATGTCCTCTACCGCTTCTTTTAAAGACTTTAATAAATAAAGAATATAATCATCGACGATTCCCTCTTTATCGTAAAAAATAAATACACCTAATCTTTTAGCCTCTTTTTTTAAAAGCATCTTTACCACCTACTCTTATTTTACCACTATTCACATTGTTTGCCACGAAATTTAAGTAACTTTCCTTTTATTCCTCTTTTATAATGGATATATCCTAAAAGAAAACCATACACTTTCTCAAATTTCTTTTTTTCAAAAAGGATTACTTTTAACATTGTCTTATAATTGCTTATTAAAAATTTACAAAATTCTTTGTCTGTATCTTTATACCTATCATAAATATAATGATAATTACGATTCATATAGTATCTTCTAAGTCCACTATGATTCGTACAAAGTTTTCCATGCACATAAAAGATATCCCCTAAATCATGCTCAATTTCGAGTTCATTCAAACGCATGATTTTATAACCATTCTTTTTTAGGCGTAGCCCATATTCAATATCAATACCATCGATAAAAAAGTCTTTGCGGAATCCCCCTAGTTTTTGCCATATTTTTAAATTTAACATATTTCCAGAAGTCATGACGTCTTGAGGATAATCCACTTTTTCTTTTGGTTTTTCCACTTTTAATTTTGTTTGATGCCAAGGGGTTACAATTCCAATTTTATGCATATTTTCTTTTTCAATTACTTCTTTCATTTGCTTCACAATAGAGCTAGAAATGTGGGTATCCTGATCTAACGTTAAAAGCCAGTCATACCCATCTTCTACAGCTTTTTTGGCTCCAAAGTTTAAAGCAGCAGCAACTCCAATATTAAAAAAAGAATAGTATTCGACTTTTTTACTCTTTGGAAGTAGATTTTCATGATTTTCATTTGGTGTATTGTCAATAACATACAACTTATCCACTTCATCTAAATAAGCCATTATATTTTCATAATGGCTAGAATTGGGATGAAATAAAGTAACCATAGCTACGATTTTTAACATAACAACCTCCATTTTTGTATAAGATTTTCCCTATCTATTTCACGAAAATCAAAGGACTTTTTGACATTATTTACACGAAAACCAAAGGACTTTTTACCATCATTTACACGAAAACATGAGCACTTTATTGAAAAAGTAACCCCAATTTTAAACCTCTTCAGCAAAACCTCTTTGTAATTTATTAAATATTTTAAAGCCAATAAATAATAAAACTAAACTTGCTCCAAAGGTAATCAATAGAGCTTTAATTTCTGGAGTAGTTTGATAAAACAAAACATTACGATAACTATTGATAATCGTTGCTAGAGGATTAAATCGAATTAAACCTGCAATTGGATTTCCTTCAAACATTTTTGCAGAGTAAACAATAGGAGTTAAATAAAATAGCATACTGATTAAAAAATTAATAATATATTCTGCATCTCTTACGTAAATTTCAATTGCACTCGTAATTAAAATAATACCAAGTTGCAAAACAAATTGCACTAAAATAATAAGAGGCAAATATAAAATATAAAAGCTAAAACCAATTTTACTACATATCAAGAAAATAAAAATAATTAAACAGGAAATTAGAAAATTGACTAAACCACTAATATTCGCAGAAAGAGGCAGTATTTCCCTTGGAAAATATACTTTTTTAATAATTCCAGCATTTGTTAAAATCGAGGTTGTTCCAATAATAATCGTGTTAGTAAAATAAGTCCAAGGAAGAATTCCAATAATCAAAAATGTCACATAATGAGGTTCTGTATTTTTTAAAATAAAAGGAAATACAATGGCATAAACTAAAGTCGTTAATAATGGATTTACAAATGTCCACAAAACTCCTAAAAAAGAGGCTTTGTATTTTCCTCGAACATCTTTTTTAACATTTGTTTTTAAAAGTAAACGATAATTATATAAATTTTTAAATAACTCAATCATTTTTATCCACACACCTTTACATACTCATCTATAACTTTATTTATACTATCATCCATTTTTATTTTACCATCATGAATCCAAATACCTCGTGTGCATAATTTTCTTAATGATTCCAAACCATGACTAACAATTACAATGGTTGTATCACTTTTTTTGAGTTCTGATAATTTATCAAAACATTTTTCTTGAAAATGTTGATCACCTACAGCCAAAATCTCATCAATTAAAAGAATTTCCGCATCCACATTAATAGCAATCGAAAAGGCAAGACGCATATATTGTCCACTTGAATATGTTCTAACAGGACTATCAATTAATTCTCCCAACTCTGAAAAAGCAATAATATCATTCAAACGCTTATCTATTTCTTTTTCAGACAACCCAAAAATAGAAGCATTAAAATAAATATTTTCTCTTCCTGTAAAATCCGGATGAAAACCTGCTCCTAATTCAAGCAAAGAAGTAATTTTTCCTTTAGTTTTAATTGTACCTTTAGTAGGATAAATAATTTTAGTCATCATTTTTAGCAAAGTAGATTTCCCACAACCATTTACGCCAATCAAAGCAACGGTCTCTCCCTTTTTTATACTAAGAGATATATCATTTAAAATAACCCTTTCGTCAGCCTTTTTCTTATTCCAAAAAACCAGTCTTTCTTTTAAAGTACTTGGTTTATCATAATATAATTTAAAGGCTTTCGTTAAATTTTTTATTTCTATAACAGTATCTTTCATACTTTACCTCTTTCTTTGGTATCGTTCTTATCTATTTTATCAAATAGATTGAAATCTGTCTATTTCCTTACCAAATCTTTTTATATTCTTTTACTACACTTTCCCACGTATAAGTACTTTTAATTCGTTCTTTTGCCAAAGTTTCATACTTTTTTATCATCTTAGCATCAAAATTTTCACACTTATCAATAATTCTTACCAAATCATTATTCATACGGCTAAAATATAAACAACTAGTTAAACCTACCTCCACATTATAAACAGCATTAAATAAAATATTTAATTTTGTTGTCGCAAGAGATTCTAATAGACTTGGATTTGTTCCACCAGCACTGTGTCCATGTATATAAGCATAAGCATTTTTTCTAAAATACAATAAAGAAGATTTATCATAAACAGGTCCGATAAATTTAATACGAGAATCTTCTTCAAAATGAGTTTTCTCTTTTAATTTGTGATAAAATTTGTTTTCTTCTATATTTGAAATAATCACTAAATCTTTTTTCGTTTCGGTTTTCATAAATTCACGAATAATTAATTCATAATTATTTTCTGGCACAAATCTACCCACAACTAAGTAATAATTGTTTTCTTTAATTTTATATTTTTTCAAAAGATCTTTTACTATCTCTGTTTTTTCTTCTTTTTCATTTAAATAAGCCCCATATGGTATAAAGTAAGTTATTTTATGAAATTTTCGATAACGCTGATCTATATAATTTTGAATTGCTTTGGAATCACATATAATAGCATCACTATGTTTTACCATGCTATATTCACTAATTTTAAAGCATTCTTTGATCCACCAAGCCCACTTTTCTCTCATCCATTCTAAACCATCAGGATTTAAGTAAAACTGAATTCCTTCTTTTTGCAAAGCATGAATTAAAAATGGATAAATAGGCCCTACTCGACACCCTAAAATATAAACAGAAACATTTTGAAGATTATTATTTCGAATATATTTTTTTAAATATTTTAAGGCTTTTATGGCATATAAAAACATCGTTACAAAACCAAGTTTTGGTGTATAAATTTGCAGACATTTAACATTATTTTTATCTTTGACTACTTTATTGTCTTTTTTATTATGGCTAAGTTCTGGTATATGAAAAACAGTCATTTTATCATTATAATTTTTAATTAAATTGGTAACAAACGTTTCCCATCCACCATAATTTGACTCATAACCTCTAGCACCAATAATGATTATATTTTTCATATGCATTTCTCCCTCACAAATTTTTAGAAATTAATCAGCATCTAAAAATTTTGAATTGATACAAAATACCGCATATAAAGGAATAGATTTAATGTTATTATCAAAGCCAAAATCTTTTAAACTTATTCGAATCATATATTTTGGATGATATAATTCATTATAAACCTTTAAACTTTTGGATTGTGTATGTTCCTCTGCTTTTACTTCAATAGGAATTATACCATCACGTGCAGTTGTAATTAAAAAATCAACTTCAGAGTCTCTATTCCCTTTCCAATAAAGTAAATCGATTCCATTTGCTGTTAATTGATTGGCAACATAATTTTCGGTAATAATTCCTTTATAGATTTTCATATCATCAAGAAGAATTGTTTTTGCATCGTTATTTAGAAGCCTATTAAATATACCAACATCTGAATAATATACTTTAAATACATCACTATCTACAAAACCTAATAATGGCTTTTCAGGTAATTTAACACATTTACATATTTGAACCATATTACTTTCAACAAGCCAATTTAATGGTAAAGCATATTCTCTTGATTTTGCATCTGTTTCAATAACCGAATATTGAAATTTTTTAGAGACATTTTGTAATTGTGATGGCAAAGAATTATAAATATTCCTTATTTTTAATGTTTCACTCGAATTTGTAACATGATGACTCATATCATTTTGATAATCCTCAATAATATCATTTAATTTTGATAAATCATAATTATAACAATCACTCCCACACTCGATTAAAGTTTTTACACTTTCTGGCATTCCACCGGACAATAAGTATTTTTTATAATAATCAATGGCTTTATTATGAAGTGTACCCATTGATTCATTTTTTAAAAAACATTCTTTAATTTTATTTATAAGTGATTGTTGGTTAAAGGCTATCAAAAATTCTTCAAAATCCATGGGATACATATAAAGTCGAGTTACCTTTCCAACAGGAAAAGGTTTATTTAACCTTGAAAGTTTTACGCCAAGTAAAGAACCAGCGCATATGATTCGAACATTGCTGTGCTTTTCATTAAAAAATTTTAACTCTGATATTAATTCTTCACTTTCTTGGATTTCATCAATAAATAAAATACTATCTTCTTGATCAAAATCAAAATCAATTAACATTTTTAAATCATTGTATTTTTTTTCTGATGAGTCATTTGATGCAAACAATTTAACAACATCAACATCATAAAGTAGATTAATCTTTTTATAATGCTTAAAAGAAGTTTTACAAAATTCATCAATGATGTACGTTTTTCCACATTGTCTTACTCCCAATATAATTAATGGTTTAAAAACCTTTGTATTTTTCCAATTCATTAAATCTTCATAAATTTTTCTTTTCATTTTCTTTGCTCCTAAATTACACTAATTATAGCGCTTTTTACACCTTTTTGCACCCACTTTTTGAACAAATTTACACCTTTTTGTACCCACTTTTATGAAAAACTTACACCTTTTTGCACCCACTTTTTAAATTTTTTTATTTAATTCTTTCGAATTATGTTTTCTATTTGCAAACCGAACAAATAAAAATAGTAAAAGATTCTTAAGATAATCAAAGCAAAAGGATTTCTTTGCACAACATATTTTTCATAATAGTATTGGCTATCTTTTAATATTTTAAACTTATCAATACGGTTGACATTTTTAGAAATACATTGATCTAAGGCATGAATCACCGTAACACGATTATCAACATATGTTTTATAACCATAATCCTTTAATTTTTTTGCCATAATAATTTCTTCATAATATAAAAAAGTATGCTCATCAAATAATCCAATTGTTTCTATTGCTTCTTTTTTTATAATAAAGAAGCATCCCTTTACAACGTCAACGTTTGTTAAATCACTTTGATATTTTTCTTTCGGATAAGATAAAAACGAAAATTCAAATCTTCTAATAAAAGGAATATTGGAAATAGACTCAGAAACAAAAGTGGGTAACTTCCAACCTCTTGAAATATTTGCCGGTTCTTTTATAACAGGAGCCACCACGGATATCTCTTTATTTTCTAAATCATTTAATAAAGTGATTAAATCTTTTTCTCTAACAATAATATCTGGATTACTAATAATTAAATTATCCACATTTAACTTTTCTATAGCATATTTAATTCCTACATTATTTCCCGCAGCATAACCATTATTTTGTAAAGCCTCTACCAATTTTACTTTATCACTTTCTAAAACTTTTAATTTTTCTAAAGAATCATCCGTACTTTTATTATCTACAATAACAATATAATCAAGTACTTTATAGTTTTTAATATCTTGCACTAACAATTTTGTATTTTCACTATCATTATAATTTAAAATAATTATGGCATTTTTCATAGGATTACCTCAATTACAATTATACTAAATATTCAAACTTGTGTCTATTCTATACAACTCTGTAATTTTTTACAAAAAAGGATAAATTAAAAGTACACTAGTTATTATAAGTGTACTTTTATTCTAATAAAATATATATTTACCGTTTCCGGATTAAAGTAAAAAATTTTTCTTTGTAAATTTCATTTCATATCTATCTACTAAATAATTTTTTTACAATTTCCTAAACATCTTTGAAATTAAAAGAATATATTTATTTAGTCGAATGAATGGATGCTTTAATAATTCCACCACTACAATAAAAATCTTCTATTTTTAAAGCATCAATTATAGAAAAATTAAAATTTTTTTCTTCACTGACAAAAGCACCAAAATTCTCCAGTATCCAGTTTTTATCTAAATCTAAATCAATAATATCTTTAACATTAAGATCTGCCATATCATTAATAAACTGAATAATACCTTGATAAATTAAATCTAATTGATTCATTAAAATATCCTTATTTTCTTCTTTTATATAAATCGGATTAGCATCATCATCAAATTTAACTAATTGTCCAACTGGAGAAGTAAGAAATGCTTCTAAAAATAAAGCGTACTTTCCTAAAGGATTAATAGCAAAAGAATTATCATAATCAGTAGAATTAAAGCATGAATATACTTTTTCACCAAGAGAAATGGGTTTTAAGTTATCATTAACAATAAAATAAGCGCCATCAATTTTAATGTTTAATAATTTAGATAATTCATATTGTGCACTTCCAGAATACCCTAAATCTACAATAAATAAATTATCCTTTTTTAAATCAATTTGACTATTATTAACATATTTTTTATAATTTATGCTTTCATTTTTGGAATTTTGAATGATTATGGAACTATACTGTTTTGCAATTGGAATCACATAATTAATATCTTTGGGTAATTCAATTAATATGTTCGCAGTTTGTTCATCTAAAATAATTCCAAATCGATAATAAAATAATTCCTTAAGCGAGCCACTATACTGAACCTTTAAAATGTTTTTTATATCATTAAAATTTTTTATATTTGCATTACTAATAGCACGCCTAGAAATCAAAAAATAAATATTGTCTAACTCAGTGGCTAATGCACTTTTAGAAACTATATGTTTATAAATTTTTTGTAGATAATGACCTTCTCTCGAAACAAATAATATTTTTTTATTTTTTACGGTCTTAATTAACCAAATAAAGAAATATAAAAAGATAGGCCCCAAAATAGAATATCCATATTCATATAAATTCTTTATAACACCTTTGTTATCCTTATTTATTGCAAACGGAGAATTAAATAAACACCCATTAATAATTAACCCCTTCATAATACTATTTTCAAGATTATTAGAAGATTTATTATAAAATTTGGATATTTCATATAATTTTTTTCCCATCATTAAATGAATCCAAGGTTTTCCTTGAACCATAAGCATATGAACATCGCTTTCTTCGTTGTCACCAACATGAATAAAATTTTCAAAAGATTCAAATAATGGTTGCCAAGCTGTATTGTTATCTTTTCTTAAACCGGTTTCAGACGAAATTAATAATTTATACCAATTATAATAACCACATTTATTTAGAATTTTTTTAATGATATCACTTGTATAATACATATCACTAACCAAAACAATTTCCTTATTATCCTCTAATAACTTATTATAAATTTCCAATACATCTTTTCTTGGTTCAATAAATTTCATGTCAGTATCGATTTCAATTTTTTTAATTTTTTCCAAATCACTTTTTGATATTTTTTTTATATTGGCCATTTCTGTATATATTTCATGTATAGAACAATCTCCTATATAATTCTTTTTAATTCTAACATTTTCCTCAGCCTTTTTTCTGATTTTTAAAAATTCCATTGATTTAAAGTCAAATTTTCTTTCAACAATACTATCAACTACTAGAAAAATGTCATCAGGATTATAAATTTTTCTAGTGACAAGAGTATCAAAAATATCAAAAGTAATAACAGAATAATTGGAAAGATCTTTTATAATGTCATTTTGGTCCTTATCTAAATAATCAAATAAATTTTTATTAGAAAAATTAATATAAAATTGACTATCTTTATTATTATAAGTAGCATAATTCATTTTTTTTGCCTTTATTAATGGATCATAGATTCTTTCCATGACATATTCTAGCGTTCCATCATCCTGACCGTGTTCTTCTCCAAAATCCTGCCAAGTTAAATTTAGATTTAAAACATCCTCGATTAACTCAACCTTACACCAAAACATGCTTCCTGCCGAAAAATTTAAATATGTATCATCAAAATTTAAATTTAATTTTTTATAAAATTCTTGGGCTAAATTTCTTACCCCTAAATATGTATGTGCTATATAAGGAACTTCATAAAAAGTATCAGGGTAACAAATTCCAACATTATAATTTATCATTAAATCAAAATATTGCATTACCATTTCACGAGTACCTAATAAATTATCTAACAAATAATGTCTCCAATTATCCTGAGAAGAACCCATTCGTAAAGATTTTTTTGTATGAATATGTAATAAATAATCATATTTTTTTAATTCATTTCCGAATAAAACAAACATTGGTCCATAATCACGGCCACAATTTTCAGCATATTTTACAATCACTTTATTGACATTTAATATTTTACTAAATTTGGATTTAATATAATGAACTTTAGTTTTATCATTTATAGAAATATATAAATCAAATTGATATGGAATATTTAATAAATACTTATAAAATTCAGAGGCTAAATCCAAATAATATAAGTGTAAATGCACTGCTATTGTTTTATCAATATAACATAAATTATTTAATTCACTAATTCGATTATTTATTACAACGTTTTTTCTAGGTAAGTATCCGTTATAAGTTAAACCACAAACTTTTGATAAATATTTAGAATTATATAATTTGTTCTTGATTTTTCTTTTAAGTTTTTTGGGAACAAAGAATTTTAACAAAAAGATAAAAGTTTTTCGCAAAAATAACAAAAAATTTTTTATTATTCTTTTTATAAAACAAAATAATTTTTGCCTTTTAGAATTTATAGGAAATAATTTACTATATATTTTTAAAATAAATGAAATTAGAAAATATAATTTGTGATTATACTTACTCATTTGATTTTGCATTCGCACCATTTTTTCTTGTAATTGATCGTTTTCTTGACTTAAAGATTCATTGAGTTTTAACATTTTTGTATTTTCTGTTTTATAAAAATTTGCCAAACTTTTATAAAATTTAATTAAGGCATCATTGTCTTCCTTTTTTTCATTTAATTTTTTACTACTTTTTAGATTCATTTTTTCAACTCTTTTACAATAAATTTTTTTATAGAATACTATTATAATACAATTCTATAATTAATTTTGTCAATTAATACATTTTTTGTTTGATATGCCAATTATTTTTTCGTGACTTTATTTTTTAAATCGGCTATATAAGAAATCACCCTATACCTTTTACTTTGCAAAATTTGTTCAAATTTATCTTTATATAATTTTAATTCGCTACTTAAATTTTTGTTTTGATTAATTATATTTATTTCTTCATTTTCTATTTGCTCATATTTAGTTTGCAATTCTGAATAATTTTTCTTTAATATATCATAATTGTTCTGCAATTCGCTATTACTACGCAGTAATAAATCATAATTGTTTTGTAATTCATTAATATTTACAATAAAAGTTGAATTATTTAAATACTTTGAAAAAGAAGCAAAAGAATCCCTCTTTATACTATTAATAAATTTTTCTTCCAATTTTTCGAAAATCGTTGCATTTATATTATATCTATTAAATAATACCTGCATAATATCTTGATCAACACAATAAAAAGTATTAAAAATAGCACGATACATTACATATTCAATCGGAATTTTTTCTTCCCACCACTCCTGATCAATTAAAACGTAATTATCTTCTTGCACTATAATATTACTTGGAATAATATCCAAAATTCCTCTTTCATAAAAACGCATTTTATCCAATTCATTTTTTGAAATCTTCATTTGATACTTATTAAACACCGTTACGCCATAATTATTCATTTTTTTATAACAACTTTTTATAATTAATTTTTCAATAGTATCAAAGATGTTATAAATTTCTTTTAAATTATGCTTCTCATATAAATTTAATAATATTGAATTTAAACTTTCTCCAGTTACTTTATTACTATAAACACCACTCTTGGTCGAATGAAGTTTAACTATATTTATTCCTTTTCGTTCCAAATAGTGTGCTATTTGTTTTATTTCAATTATTTTTTCTCTTGCGTCATCACAAAAAAGTACTTTATAAAATTTATTATCTTTAAAAAGAGTGCAAAAATTATATTTATCTTTTCTATATTCATTATTAAATTTAGCATATTTAACTTTTGATTCATTTTTATTTAATGATAATTCAACAAAAAAAGAATTAGCAAAAAAATCCAATTTGTTATTTTTATAAATATCTTCGTAAAGAGGTTGCTCGTTTATAACTAAATTCATTTTGGCATAATAGTATGGTGAATAACATGTATACAAGTCTTTATGTATAGAATCATCAGTATAAACCACCTTTGTAAATTTATAATCTGGAAATAAATAATAAAAATTGATATTTAAATTACAATTTTGGGCTAATTTCTCTAGTTCATACTTGCTAAATGTTACTATATTCTTATTGTGCTTATATCCTTGTATACTATCAAACGGAATATTTGTATGATCCTCATTTGCACCACACCAATACTTGAGTCCAAATCGGTTTTCTATAGCAACTAAGATTTTTCCGGTTGATTTCAAATTTAGTTTTAATTTATTTATAAAATCTTCATATGGATTTTCTGAATTCATATAAAGTTTTCCATACTCTAATACCCCATTCAAAAGTATATAATCATATTTTTCTTTTAGCACAATATCATTATAATTCCCAACAATTATCTCTAAATTTTTAGCATTTTTATTTCTTTCTAAAATTGCGGTTGCTCTTTTCTTAGACAATTCAATACTTGTAACTTTTTTGCATCTTCTACATAATTCGTCCGTTATAGCACCCATTCCAGCCCCAACCTCTAAAATTGTGCTATTTTTTTCAAAAGGATACCACCTTATCACGTTTTTACGCATATCAGACAAATGATAAAAAACAGGCCATGAACTATCTTCTTTAAATGCTTCTTCATAGTTATCAGGATATTTTTTAATGTATTCAATTATTTTATCTTCGATATCACCATCACTATAAGCATCATTACCATTATAAAATTTTAAGTTTAATTTCATATTTAGGTCCTTTCTTACCGAATATTTTATTTTCGTTGTTTTAATTGATTTAAAAGATTATTTACATGCATTTTTTGATTTTCACTCATATAATATAAAGATTTTTTATTTAAAGAAGGACTATTTAATAATAACATCATATAAGGATATTTAATATCTATTAAACCATCTACAATATATTTATAAAAATACTTAGTTTCATTTATAAAAACTTTAATTTCAACCTTTTTTTGTTCTAATAATTTAGTTAAATTATAATTACATTCTTTCTTTTTATCAACTAAATTATCACAATCAGGAACATTTTCAAAAAAATTTAAAACATAAGGTTTACAGAATACTTTATTTGGAAACACCATTAAATCAGAACTAATATAATCATAATCTTGAGAATTTTCTTTCGTATGATAACATAAAGTCTTTATAGAAGTTTCATTAAAACTCGAAAAAAATTCATCATATGATATACCCGATAGTACTCTACTATTATTTGCAAAAATTATTTCATCATACTCAAGAAGTTCTTTTTCGCCCAAAAAACGAATTGCCGTCTTCCATGCTCCAAAATCATATCCTAATTCACTTTCCAATATAACGTCCTTACTTTCTTTATGAGGAATATTCTCCTTTTTGACATTTGTAATGAAAATTACCTTACTCGCATAATTTTTTAAAGCCATTAAGTACTCTTCATCTTCATAAGAAACAATTCCATTTTCATCAAAATGAGCAAACAAAATTATCCTTTTTTTTAGTTCAGGAACAAAACTTACGGAATTATTATATGTTTTTAAATATTTATAACCTTTAAATTTAGCCAAATTGCAAAATATTCTCTCAATTGCATGTGCTGGCGTTGCATCTAATTGCCCTGTTTCATTTTCAAAATCATCATAAGTATAATTCTCTTGAAAAATAGTGTTTATGGCATCCATACGAGCCCAAAACATAGTACCGGCAGGAAAATACCATTTATTATTTATATAACTTACAGGTAATTTTAATTTTTTTAATTGAAGCAAACAAGGATTACGATTCACATCTAAATTTAAAACATGTTGGCATACTACAGGATATATACAAGGATATATTAAACCTACATTAGGATTGTTTTCAAATATTTCAAAAATATGCCTAACATTTTGATTGCTTCCAAATAAATTTCGATATAAATATTTACGCCAATCATCCCCAAAGTCAACAGATGTACTTTTTTTAGTATGAATATGACATAAATAATCATAATTCTTATATTCTTGACTCATTTGTAAAATAAAAGGTGCTACATCTCTTCCGCAATTTTTAGTTACATCAATATAAACATGTTTGGCCTTACAATATTTTTGAAAATTTTGCTCGATTCTATTTTTTTTGGTATTTGTATCTGTAGTTATAAAACAATCAAAATTATATGGAATATTATTAAGTTGTCGAATTATTTCTTGACATAAATCTTCATAAAATAAATGGATTTGCACCGCAATTTTTTTATTAATTAATTCAAATTTAGAATTAGAATTATTAATCACTAATTCCTCATGATAAGGAACATCAAATATAGATTTAGATAAAGTGTTGAGTATAGCATATCCGTTATTTTTATCTGGCTCTAAAAAATTGCCTTCTAACCAATTATTCCATGATTCAAGAAATAAAAATCTACTATTTGTACCTTGCTTATTTCGTAATATATTGATTATTTCTCTATTCCATTTATAGAAACTATCCAATGTAAAATGATGTAATATATTATAATCCTTATTCTTAAAAGAGTCGTCGTAACCAACTAATGTTGAAAAAAACATGTTTTTATCGTACTTAAGTTCTTTATATTTATTAATAATACTATCCACCATTAAAGAATAATCATATACTTTACCATTATTTTTTAAATCAAATAACTTACAAAAGTCCATTTCATTAAAATTATATGTGTCTAATAAAACAGCATCACTTTTATTGATAGCCTTTAAACTACTTGTAAAATTTGTTTTAAAAATTACATATATTTGATCAATTCCAACCTCTTTTAATTCTTCTCTTAAACTACTTATCACTAAATCTACATTTATTATTTTATCGGTTTTGTACGACAAAATTATAACTGGTTTTGAATTAAGTTTAATATAGCATTTATCTGAAAGGTACTTTTGGAGACTATTAACTAATTTTTTTATAATTATCTTATTCTTATCAAAATCAAATTCACTATTAGATAAATAATTAACATCCAAACAAATGCAAAAAGGATATTCAATGTAAGGATGATTAATAAATTGATCTAAAATATCGTATTGCTTTTTATCTTTATCGATATCAAAACAAATGGAAAAGCCGTAAATACCATGTGTTTTAGCTAAATTGATGTCCTTTTTTATCTCGTTCATTAATTTATTATTACTTTCATCAATTTTTTGAGGTATATAGTGATTTTTAAATTTAATAGAACAATTCGATTGATTAACATAATAATGATTGTAATAAAAACTTATTGCTTTTATGTCTGTTTTTCTATTATCATAATTATCATTTTTTTGATAACATATATCATTATCATAATAAATAGCATTTTTAGTAGGATAAATTATTTTGCACTTTTGCAAAATTAATTTTGGATTTAAAATATACTTTTTAATTGTTTGTAAAATACATACCAATCTCCATGATTTGCTATTTATAATCTCAAAATATTTATTATTTATATTTAGCAATTGTTCTTCTTTATAATTCAACTGTTCCATTAAATCCTTTATTTTTTTATCTTTATCCATATTAGCACCTACTTATCTAATAATTACTCTCTTTCATAAAAATGATATCATAGTTATTTTATTTGAGCAAGTAAACAACAATTTTATATTTTTATATAATGTGCAATTATAATAGAAATGTGACAGTTATTCCAATTTACCATCAAAATTTCAGGGACCGATAATGTGATAATAAGGCAGAGGCTCAGCAGCGAGTAGCAAAGCTACAATCTGCCTGAGGCACAGAAGCCTATCACATCATCCCTAAAATTTTAATGTTTTCTCGGCATAAACTTTATCAAAGAAGAAATAATTGCACAGTGTAGGTTTGTCAAACCAATCCAACTCAATTTTTGGAAAGGAATGAGAAATCTATGAGTAAACCAAAAATTACTCAGCAGATGAGATACCGAGAGTCTCTCATCAAATACGCCAAAAAACATGGCGTATCCAAAGCTTCTCGTGTTTACAACACGAATAGGCAATACATCTATCGTTGGAGGAAACGTTACAACGGAGATGTTCGTTCTCTAGCAAATGAGAGTACAAAACCGAAAAGTCATCCTAATCAGCATACGAAAGAAGAATTAAAGTTAATTCAAGATGTCTTTCGTAAAAACCAGAATACAGGTTTAGTTGTTCTTTGGGTAAAATTACAACAACGTGGATATTCTAGATCTATTTCTAGTTTATATCATCAGTTAAAAAAATTAAATCTAAAATATGTTACTCCAAAGAAACATAAAAAGAAAACAACAAAACCGTATATTCAGATGACTTTTCCTGGTGAACGAGTCCAGATAGATGTAAAAACCGTTCCAACAAAATGTATCGTTGGCCAGTTCAAATTTTATCAATATACAGCTATAGATGAATTCTCTCGTTATCGTTACTTAAAAATCTATGAAGAGAAATCAACATACACTTCGTATAAATTTTTATTGGAAGTAATAAAAAGATTTCCATTTAAAATTTATACGATAAGAACGGATAACGGAGTGGAATTCACCAAAAGACTGATATCTAATGATCCAAATGATATTACCATGTTTGAACTTGGCCTTAAAAGAAATGGTATCCATCATGACTTGATCAAACCTTATACACCAAAACATAATGGTAAGGTTGAACGAAGTCATCGAAAGGATAATGAACGGTTTTATAATTGCCATCGCTTTTATTCATTAGAAGATGCCAATCAACAGTTGCAAGTTTATTTAAGGGAATATAATAATTTCCCTATGCAACCTCTTAATTGGAAATCTCCTAATGAATTGCTTCGTGATTATTTTAATTTATTAAAATAATCTATCGTTGGTTTGTCGTGACTCTGTCACTTTTGTTTGACAAACCTACAACAACAATTTTATATTTTTATATAATTTGAATACAATTTATAAAATTAAAAATAATGCAAAACAATTTTTTGTACTATTTTATTACTTCGAAATAATTAGGATACTTAAACTTGGATGCATTTTTTTCAACTTTTAACTCTATATAATCATCAGTTTCATTATAGCCTATAATTTCTTGTTCAATATCTCCGATTTTTATGAATTTTACACCATTTAAAATAACTTGATTTTCTAATGTATTGTCAACATATAAAGTATTATTACTAATTTTTTTATTTTTACTTAATACAGCATATTTAAATAATCCACCATATGAGTCTACTACCTCTACATTATCAATGTTTAACTTCGTATTATTTAACGGATAACTTACAATTTGTATCTTACCAACTCCGTTAATAACAGTTACCGGTATATAATATTCAGTTGAATTATTAGGAATATTAAAATTAATAATTTCATCTTGATCTTCTAAAATCGTTTTACCCGTTATATCTTTAACATAAACATATTTATTTAAATCCAAACTTTTAAAAAAACTTCTTTTAAAGGTACTATCATATGACAATTTTAAATCTACCATCCCAGAAAAAGTTTTATCATCCGTTGATACAGTTATATTATATTGATGATCATTGGCCTTACTTTGTTTAACCTCAACATTTTGATCTGCAATAGGTACTTCGTCGCTTTTTTCCCAAAAAACATTATAATCTGTAGTAAACACAGGCTTATAATTTTTATATAATTCACGATAAAAAAACCAATTTGCATTAATTATCCATTTACTAGAATATACATTTTGTTTATCCACTGTTGTAACATAATCAAAATCGCCTTGATTAAAAATTTTTAAATATTCTTGTCTTTGCTTATCGCCCATACAATGTATAATATAATCAATACCGGTAGGTTGAAATTGATTTGTAGCCGCTTCTAATGCAGATGCATAGGTTGAAAAAATTTTTTTACCCTCAATTTCATCAATCGCATTTTTAATACTAGCACCATATTCTGAAAAATATCCGTCCAATTCTTTTATATAAATAATTTCATTATTTAAATTTCTATTTTTTATGTTATTAATAATAAGTCCACATCTATTAATTATTACAGCACTTGCGCAAATAATTGCAAACCCTTTTCCAACATTAAAAATAAAAGTTCGGTTATGAGTATTATTTATAATACTGTAAAAAATTTTATAAATGTAACTAAATATTACAATTAAGAAAACCAATATTAGCATATCTCTTGATATTCTTCCAGCAAAAAGTTGATAAAAATAGCAAGAAATTATAGACGATAAAACAATAATAAGTATTAATGCATAATTAAAAATTGATTTTTTATCCTTGGATTTAAAAAGTAAATAAACATAATAACTCGAAACGATAATTAATATTATATTATAAACATTTAAATCAACATTTAATAGTGAAATATTCATTTTAGCAGGCGCTTCAAAATAATACCATTTTTGATAAGAACCTATTTGTGTCGTAAAATTAAACCATGACAAAACATTACCACGAGTAATAATAACTAAAACTGCCAAAAAAGAAATTATACTTATCACAATATACATCAATACATCTCTCAAGATAAGAAGTACATTTTTTTTATGTTCTTTTATTAAAATTAGAAAATATACAAATGATATAGCCAAATAAGTAGCAACCCCTCCATCATTGCTCCATAAAATACATATTCCTCCAATAATAGCAAATACAATTTTTGAAAGAAATATCTTTTTTGAAGTTGTAGTTAAAACTGTATTTATTTTATTGATTACGTAATACAATAATATTGCTGATAAAGGTGCAACAATAATCCTAATTAATCTTGCAGAATTTCCGGATTTTAATCCAAAATCCAAAGCACTTAAAATTACATCATCAATGTTGTTTACCAAAAACTCTGGTCTAGTGATATTGATAATAGCAAAAGTTAACGTAATATAAAAAGAGCCCTTTTTACTTTTCGTTATCAAAAAACTTAGAAAAAAAACAGTTATCTCAAAAGCAAGAAACGTAACCATATTACTAACCATTAAACTAGTAGTGAAATTATTTCCAAAAATAAATCCAAAAATGATTTGAAAAAAAGATAATAATAGTAAATGACCAGTTCCTAAATAAACTCCAAAATCTTTAAAAGGAATTTGACCATTTAGAAATCTACGCACTGGATTATAATTTTGAAAATCACCATTGATAGGAACAAAATCCGATAATGTCATTCTGTCAATGCCTACAATTATAGCAAGAACAACTAAAATTAACACCATTGCAATTGGAAATAATATTTTTTTACTTTTTATTTGAGTTAACTTATTTGATAAATTGAAATTCATAAAACTACACCATAAAAATTATAACATTATCCCCCCCCCCCGTCAATTCCAATAATTTATCAAATAATTGAATTACTAATTTTGCATAATAGATACAGCATTAACCCGTGTATTTTCCAGATCATTTGTATCAACTATTAATTTATTAATGTTTTCATACCATTCATACAAAGTACTAATTCTTATCGAATATTTATGTACTCCTGCTTTTACAAAAAAATTATAACTTTTGACTAATTTATTGTCAAAAATTGCATAAAGAGTTGCTTCTGTGTCAAATTTGCTCTCTATTGCGATTTCCACATAATTGCCTTTTCTTTTATCAATTAATTCATTAACAAATGTTAATTCATTATTATAAGAAGATTTAAGAGAATGATATTCATTATTCGTTGTTCCTATAATATATGGTAGGTAAAATAAATCTATAGTTGTTTGCTTTTCTTCATAATTTTCTTTTTCGATTAACGTAACATTTTTCATGTATTCAATCTTATGTTTCATATCATCAAATCTATCATTTTTTACCCATATTTCATAATCATTTGTTAATGCCAATGGTTGATAGTCTTGAAAAAGTCGTTCACTAATCAAAAAATAGCGGTAATCATTTGGTATGCCATCCATAGAGTTAGATAATTTTTTATTATACGCCTTAATTACAACTGGAACTTCCTTAGAAAAATGATCAATTTCATTTAAAAATAATTGTTGCAAGAATTCACCATTAATTAAACCCGGAGATTGATTTACATATACAGGTTTTTCCCTATTAAATAAAGCATATAATAATGTTTGATTGCTAAAATCCAAGTAAGTTTCATTTTTCTCTAGTAAAATATTTAACAAAGCATTCAAATCTTTTATTTCTGCATTCATTTCAGATGATAATACAAATCTTTTAACCTTCTCCTTTGCTTTTTCATTATGAAAAGCAAAACTAGTATAATTTACTACTGAATTATTTATTAAATTGTTATAATGAAGCGCATCTCCGTTTGATAAAAATGAAGAGAACACTATAACAGTTGCATACACTAAAAGAAATTTTATTTTTTTATTACTCCTAAATCTATATTCATATAAAAATAAAACAAAATATATAAGAAAAAAACTAGCGCCACGATAATAATCATTCTCAATCAAAGAATGACGGACCAAACCACGTTGAAAATTAAAAATATAAATCAAATTTAAAAATATTAATGCTATATTTTTGATATTCCAATCTTTTTTATTTTTATGAAATAAAAAGAGTAAAGATAAAATCATAAACATTGGAAATATAAAATAATAAATTGTATAAGACAATTTTTCCGTATTTCCAATACTATCCAATGCCCAATTTGCATTTGATAATGATATTTTTAAAAATTCCAATAATCTATAAGTTGGATTAATATCCTTTATATAACATAAAGTCAGATATAGTGCAAAAATGCATACAATTAACAATATTAATGGTTTAAAAACTTTCAAAATTTTTTGCTTATCAGTTCGATTTAAATAAATTAGTAATATTACAGCCGAAATAGTAACAGCTGCTCCCATATCCAATTGATAAAAACATAATAAAACCACAGACAACCAAAAAATTGCATAAGAAATAGTAGTTTTCTTTTCTACAGCCTTTAACAAAAATAATACTGGAATTAAAGCAAAAGCAAAATTCCATAATCCTAAATCAAAAGTTAATGGTAAAAATAAAACTGTTAAAAAAGATAAATCTCGAGAAATAAATTTACTAAGAAAAACATATATGATTAAATAACTTATTATAGAGGCGATAGCAATATAGCCTACTTCATAACAAAATACACCGCCAAAAACGTCATGGTTTATTAAACTATATAGTATTCCCCAAATTTGATACTTTAACATATGGGCATCAAAAGTTTCTAATATTGGAATCTTGCCAAATTTAAAAAATTCAAACACGCCTTCCCCAGAATTAGCAGTCTCAAAAAAATCCGTATCTACAACATTAATCAAATGAACTTGCAACGCAAATAATGAAAATAAAAGTATAATTATAGGATAATAAATTCTTTGATATTCAAATTTTATTTGTCGTTTTCGATTTAATACATAATACATTACCGTTAAAATTAAGCAAAATATATAAATCAAAAATATAATTAAAATTTTTCTATTAATTACAATATTATATTGATTTAATATATTATATAACTCTAAATATAAACTTTCCATAATTGGTGCTAAAAGTAAAAATAGGAAAGATTTCTGTAAAACATTGTAATTGATCTTTTTATAATTTGAAATAAAAAACAATAGAATTGAACTAACCCCATAAATCAAAAAAAAGATAACAAAGCAATAATTTTGTTGAAAACGACTTATAAATAACGCTCCTAAATGTGCGAAGGGTATTGATGCTAAAAATGCCCAGTTAATATTTTTTAAATTTAAAAATGCATTTTTTAAATAAATTAAATAGACAATAAAAATTATAAATAGGACTTCCAGTATTACAATAACAGAAGGGTATAAATTTAAAGTTAAATTTTGTGATTTACCGATAAACATCAAAAATAGTACAATAATACCAATTGTAGACAACAGATTTAGTTCTTTTTTTAAAACATTATCAATTTTATTAAACATTTTAAAAAAACAACGATTTAAAAGCAATATTAATATAGGTAAACCAATCAGTATTAATAAATAAAACGCGCCGATTCTTTTAGCAACATCAACACCATGAATGATGGCATTACCAATAATTCCATCTGAAACAAATGTAGGAAAATAATTAACATTTATAAAAATAAAGAAAACTAAAACCAAAGCAAGAAAAAAAGATGGTAAAATAAATTCAAAAGAAGAATTTTGTTCATAATTAACTTTGCTCAAAAGTAATCACTCCTTAATGTTGCTATTTTCCTTTTATGATTTCAAAAAAATTAGGATATTGAAAATAAGACAAATCATCGTTACTTTTTAAGATAATATATTTATCATTTTTTTCAACATCACTTATAACTGCGCTATGATTGTCCATTTTAACTTTTGTTACACCTTCAATAATAACCGAATTTTCAGTGGTATTATCTATATAAATTTTATTCTCATCATATTTAGCCGGGTTACCATGTATATATCTATATCTATCAGTATACATTCCAACAATTTCAACATTCTGTATGTCAAGTTTAGTATTTTCATATGGATAAGAATATATTTCAATTTCCCCTTCACCATTTATTACGTTAATTGGTAAATAATACTCATTTGAAGTTACTGGAATGTTGAAATTATTAAATCCTCCCGGATACATATTATCTATATTTATATCTTTTACAAAAACATACTTCTTTATGTCCAAAGTATTAAAGAAAGTTTTTAAAAAGTGGGATTGATAAGATACTTTTAAATCTACTATACCATTTTTAAATTTATTATTATTTTTCACATGAATTACATATTTATATGTTGTGATTCTTTTAACGTCTATTTCTAATTCATCTAAATCAATAATATTTTCATCTCTTTCACTATCTAATTTTCTTTCATAGAACACATTATACCCCCCCCCCGAAACAAGGTTTATAATTTTTATACATTTCTCGATAAAAAAACCAATTAGCAAAACTTATCCAATTATATAAAGAATAACTCGTATCTAAATCTTCAACATATTTAAAATCACCAGTTCTAAAAACATTCATGTATTCTTCACGTTGTTTATCTCCTAAAGCATGAATTATATAATCTATACCTGTCGGTTGAAATTGATGTGTAGCAGCATTTATTGCTGATGCATAAACCGAAAATATTTTTTCATCTTTTAATCTATCAATAACATAATTTATCGTATCACCATTTGAAAGATAGCCGCCTAATTCCTCAACATATTTATTTTCATCTCTATTTTTAAAACTTTTTATTTCATTTCTAACATTTAAGCCAATTGTGTTAAAAGCAAATAAAAATATTACAACTTTTATTAAACTGTTTATTTTCACGTTTTCCAATTTAATATATTTATAAATTAAAGCCATTATAGTAACTAATAAGCCTAACCCCAAAAAATCTTTATAAATTCCACCAGAACCTATTTGATATAAATACATACTTACAATGATTGCCAAATAGAAAGTGCTTAATAAAGCAAAAAATAACTCATTTTTTTTAGATTTTTTTTCTTTTATAAATTTAACCATATAAAATACTGCAAAGAAGATCATAACTGCCACTAATAACTCAGAATTAATTTGAGTTAAATTAACATTTTGCTTATCTACCGCATTCAAATAATACCAACTTTGATAAGAACTTACACCTAATGTAAATTTAATCCAAGCCAAAGGATGACCTAATGTAATAATCGTTATAACTATTAAAAATGACATAAAACTTAAACAAATATATAAAAAAGTATTTTTAATTATCGAAAGTATATTTGTCTTATATTTTTTTAAAAGGCCAAGAAAATAGACAAAAGAAATACTTATATAAGTAGATATTCCACCATCATTACTCCATAAAATCGAAATTCCAGCTATTGACGCAATAAATAATTTCTGTAAAAACAATAAATGTTTTTGAATAAATGTATTTTTTGATTTTTTTAATAATTTTAATCCAATATACATTAAAAATATATATGCAGGAATAACTGCCATTCTTATTGCCCTAGCAGATAAACCTGGCGCTATACCAACATCTAATGAAGCCAAAATTTGAGGATCTAATATAATTTTTAATAAAACAGGCCTACAAAGATTTAATAATGATAAGACCAAAGTTAAATATAAAGATTTCTTTTTATCTTTCAAAATTAAAAAACTCATTACAAAACTAAACAATTCAAAGCATAAAAAAGTGAGCACATTGGTTACAAATAAACTTTTAGTAAATGTATTCCCAATAAACATTAACGCAACCGAAATTAAAAATAAATGCCCAGTTCCCAAATAAACTGCAAAGTCTTTATACGGAATTTGACCATTAAGGAGTCTATTTACAGGATTATAATTTTGAAAATCGCCATTTGTAGGAGAAAAGTCGGAATTTTTAATACGATTTATTCCCACAATTAATGCTAGAATAAATAATAAAAGAAGCAAAAAAACAATTTCCAACTTTTCCTTATTATTATTTTTTTTCATTCTAAACGTCCCCTTTAAGCCTTTAACGTTTCTGTTAATATCTCATGATTTTCTAAATTTATTTTTTCAATATTTTTAGTTTCCATATTATAAACTTGAATTTCTAATAACTCATAAACTTGTTCAGATGATGAATTTTTATCAACACCACGAGTATCAGTTTCTGCGTCTATAATAACTATATAGTTACAATTTCTTTCTTTTGCAATCTTTTTTGCTTCTTCTAATCCTATTCTTTCATACATTCCTCTATGGAACAACAAATTTATATACCCTCTTACAAAATGACCCGGCATAATAATCAAGGCTTCAGGATATTTTTCATTTATATAATTTGCCATAATTTTATTATCTTCAAAAAAATCTACATTCCAAAAATAATTTGACTTTAAATATTTATTAAAATTCATAAAACAAATTAAAATTGTTAAAGAAAGTATTAAAAAATAATTAAATTTTACATATTTAACCTTTTCCAAAATATTTCTACATAATTCACAAACAAATAACGATAGAGCAAATATAAGTTTTAACCTATCATAGGTATAAGTTGCAGCATGTTGTACCATAATAAAATTTTCAAGTACCATAAAAAGTAAAATAAATATTATAAAACCATTTCTTATTTCAATTTTTTCATTTTTAAGTAAATTCCATCCTATTAAAGCAGCAATTAAAAACCATAAATATTTAAATGAATCGTAATATTTCCCTAAAAGTGTGGACAATGGCACAGTTGATGCATAATTACGTGCTAAAAATCTATATTTTAAAGCAGTCATAAAAGTAGCACAATCAAGCCTTAAAAGATAATGTGCAGAAAATATTATAAAAGAAAAGGCTGTTAAAATTCCAATTATAAAAACTTTTAAAAACGCAATTTTTTTATTTTCTTTCCAATATTTAAAGAATTCAACTGTAGCATAACCTATGTTTGCAACATATCCAGTCCACTCAATATATGGATTTAAAACAGTCATAAAATAAAAGAAAAACTTAAATATCTTGCTGTTATTCTCCTGCATTTTTAAATAAAAAATTAGTTGTAATAGTAAAGTTACTTGCATAATTGATTGATGCCAATATACAATTCCCATACTATGTAAAGCCTCAGGAACAAAAATATAAACTAAAGCCCCAATCATTGCTAAAAAATATTGGTGTTTGCTTTTTTGATAAATTTTTAACAAACAATTAAACCAAAGTAGTACCGAAACAATAAAAAGCACAGAATTGAATACATATAAACTATTTAAATTTACTGGCATATGAAATGTTTTCATAAATAACCATGGAAAAAAATAACCAGCAGCAGAAAAGGATGTATAATAATAATTACCTTGTTGATCAGGAACTGTTGCCCCCCAAGGAATATTTTTGTCTATCTGTTTTCCTAAACTAACAATTGGCAAAAAAAGATGCGTTTTAATCGGCGTTTCATTATATGATTCAATGGTTAATAAAGTATGCCATGCAGCATCCGAATTCATAAAATTATAATCATTCTTTGGAAATTTATATATTATAGTAGTTATCATAATAACAGAAATAACTAAACTAAATAACATATTTTTCAATATCTTACGTTTTTTTGCATCTAATTTTAACATAATTATCCCCACAATACTACCAAACTAATTGGAAATTAACCATGATAATGATAACATTTAAAATAGTATTTTTCAATAGATAATACAGGAAAATTTCATTGCACTAATTGTTGGAAAGAATTATCGCCTAATAAATTTGCAATTATTTTTTTTAATTTTTCTATTAACACACCTAAAACTAGGCAAACCATAAAAACTAAAATTGTTCTAGAAAATAAGTAAAAATAACACCCATAAGAAGTAGTTAACCAATTATGTGACATAAATATCTTTAAAACTAAATATTCTAATGGATCATGTAACAAATATACAAAAAATAAATTTTGTATTATCAATTTCCAAAAAGAATTATTTGCTATCTTTTTAAATAGAAATGAACAAATTTCTGCTAATAAATATACAAAAACACATCCACAAAAAATTTCAAAAAAAGAATTAAAAAACTTATATTTAAAATTTAATATTTCCAATATAATTGTTATTATAAAATATATCATATTTTTTTTAAAATTATAGTGTAAAGATTTTCTTTCTAACTCAAACACAAATCCTGACGCAAACCAAAATATATAACTTAACCCCATTTTCAAGAAAAAAACATCAAAAGGCAAATAATTATATAAAATTTGAATTATTCCGGTGACGATCAACAATACATATTTACTCTCAGTTACTTTAGAGAACAAAAGATATATAATTGCAAAAGAAATTGTGCACCAAAATAAAGATGGTAAAAACCATAAATGACTACCTTCTATTCCAATTAAAAATCCTTTCAGTGCAGGTAAAATACTAGAATTTACATAAAAACCACTAATATACTTAATAGGAATCATAAATAAACAGCCATAAATAAAATACGGTATTATTAATCTCTTAAATTTTCCCTTACACAATTTGTCAAAATTTTTTATAGGTTTAAGGGCTAATACAGCACCTGATAGAGCAAAAAAAAGTGGCATATGGAACTGATAAATCCAGGTGGGTAACATCTTGAAAAAAGTAAATAATCCACTAAAATATTCATCACTTATATTTGAAGGCAATGTATAATTTATACTACCATAAGTTGAAGTAATATTTAAATACATGCTATGACCAATAACAACTAAAATCATAGCAATCAATCTTACCCAATCGTATATTAATACTCTAGTCCCCCCCCCCGACTCTCTTTAACTAAAATTTCTTCATCTTTCATTTTTATACTTCCTCACTTTTTTTAAGTTTAACAAAAAATAGAATGTAGGTTTGTCAAACAAAAGTGACAGAGTCACGACAAACCAACGATAGATTATTTTAATAAATTAAAATAATCACGAAGCAATTCATTAGGAGATTTCCAATTAAGAGGTTGCATAGGGAAATTATTATATTCCCTTAAATAAACTTGCAACTGTTGATTGGCATCTTCTAATGAATAAAAGCGATGGCAATTATAAAACCGTTCGTTATCCTTTCGATGACTTCGTTCAACCTTACCATTATGTTTTGGTGTATAAGGTTTGATCAAGTCATGATGGATACCATTTCTTTTAAGGCCAAGTTCAAACATGGTAATATCATTTGGATCATTAGATATCAGTCTTTTGGTGAATTCCACTCCGTTATCCGTTCTTATCGTATAAATTTTAAATGGAAATCTTTTTATTACTTCCAATAAAAATTTATACGAAGTGTATGTTGATTTCTCTTCATAGATTTTTAAGTAACGATAACGAGAGAATTCATCTATAGCTGTATATTGATAAAATTTGAACTGGCCAACGATACATTTTGTTGGAACGGTTTTTACATCTATCTGGACTCGTTCACCAGGAAAAGTCATCTGAATATACGGTTTTGTTGTTTTCTTTTTATGTTTCTTTGGAGTAACATATTTTAGATTTAATTTTTTTAACTGATGATATAAACTAGAAATAGATCTAGAATATCCACGTTGTTGTAATTTTACCCAAAGAACAACTAAACCTGTATTCTGGTTTTTACGAAAGACATCTTGAATTAACTTTAATTCTTCTTTCGTATGCTGATTAGGATGACTTTTCGGTTTTGTACTCTCATTTGCTAGAGAACGAACATCTCCGTTGTAACGTTTCCTCCAACGATAGATGTATTGCCTATTCGTGTTGTAAACACGAGAAGCTTTGGATACGCCATGTTTTTTGGCGTATTTGATGAGAGACTCTCGGTATCTCATCTGCTGAGTAATTTTTGGTTTACTCATAGATTTCTCATTCCTTTCCAAAAATTGAGTTGGATTGGTTTGACAAACCTACACTGTGCAATTATTTCTTCTTTGATAAAGTTTATGCCGAGAAAACATTAAAATTTTAGGGATGATGTGATAGGCTTCTGTGCCTCAGGCAGATTGTAGCTTTGCTACTCGCTGCTGAGCCTCTGCCTTATCATCACATTATCGGTTCCTGAAATTTTGATGGTAAATTGGAATAACTGTCACATTTCTATTATAATTGCACATTTTTAAGTTTAACAAAAAATAGAATTATTTGCAAATCATCTTTATAGCATGCTATAATTACCTCAGTAAAAGTGTTTATTTTAGGAGGTATTTATGACTACTTTTTTAGTTGGTTATACAGGTTTTGTGGGTTCTAATTTGGTCAACCAATATGCTTTTGATGGCTTGTTTAATTCAAAAAAGATTGAAAAAGCCTTTGGAAAAAATCCGGATTTACTTGTTTATAGTGGTGTTCCAGCCCAAAAATTTATTGCAAATAAAAATCCCGAAGAAGATTTTAAAGTAATTGAAAACGCCATAGAAAATATAAAAAAAATTAATCCAAAAAAGATTGTCCTTATTTCAACAATCGACATTTATAAAAATCCAGACCTTGTTGATGAAGATACCGAAATTATCTCTGAAGATTTAGAAGCTTACGGAAAAAATCGCTATTATTTAGAAAAATGGGTAAAAGAAAATTATCAAGATTATTTAATTGTTCACCTACCTGGATTATATGGTAAAAATATTAAAAAGAATTTTATTTATGATCTAATTAAAATTATTCCAAGCATGTTAAAAGAAGAAAAATTTATAGAATTAAAAAATAAAAATAATTTTATAGAAAGTTATTATGAAAAAGAAGATAATGGTTTTTATAAATGTAAATCCTTAACACCAGATGAAAACAAAAAATTAAAAGAGTATTTTAATACGATTGACTTTAGTGCCTTAAATTTTACAGACAGTAGAGGCATTTTTCAATTTTATAATTTGGCTTATTTATGGAAACATATCATAATAGCTTTAGAAAATAACATCAAAGTTTTAAATCTAGCTACTGAACCTGTTTCTATTCATGAAGTTTATCACTATATTTTACAAAAAGATTTTAGAAACGAAATAAATAACTCTGTGCCTTACTATAATTTTAAAACTAAATATGATTCATTATATGGTGGAAAAAATGGCTATATTTTTGACAAAGAATTTATTTTAGAAGATATAAAACAATTTGTAGAAAAAGAAAAACATCCAATAAAAATTGCTATATCCAATATTGCCTGGCCAAAAGAAATGGATAATGAAATTTATGCTTTTTTAAAAGATAAGAACATTCAAGGTTTAGAAATTGCTCCAACAAGAATTATTGAAATGAATCCCTATGATCATTTAGAAGAAGCAAAAACAAAAATTGAAAAGTTAAAACAAGAATATAATTTTGATATTGTCTCTATGCAATCCATTTGGTTTGGAAAAACAGAAAAAATATTTGAAAGTGAAGAAAATTTTAATACTTTATTAGAATACACCTATAAGGCCATTGATTTTGCCGAGGCAATTCATTGTCCAAATTTAGTTTTTGGTTCTCCTAAAAATAGATATATGGGTAACTATAAAGAAGATTATCCAAAAGCAATAGAATTTTTTACTAAAATTGGTAAGTATGCTCTAGAAAAAAATGTTGTGATTGCCATTGAACCAAACCCTACTATTTATAATACAAATTTTTTAAACACAACTACTGAGGCTTTAAATTTTGTGAAACAAATTCATTTAGACAGCATTAAAATAAACTATGATTTAGGAACTGTTATAAGTAATCAAGAAAGTTTAGATATTTTAAGAGAAAATTTAGAATATATTCATCATATACACATTAGTGAACCAAATCTAACAATCATTACTCCTAAACAATTACACGAAGAACTTTTTGCAATTTTAAGAGAAAAAGAATACAATAATTATGTTTCTATTGAAATGAAAATGCAGGAAAATAAAGAAGATATAGAAAAAACAATCAATTATGTTAGGAGTTTATAGTATATGAAAGTAACAAATTTTGCAAAACAAGAAGGAATTCCTGAATTCAATTGTAAAGAATATCATAAAAAGACACAGGATTATTGTGTATGTATACCTGTTATAAATGAAGGAATCAGAATAAAAAAAGAACTTGAAAGAGCCCTTAAAGCAAACATTAACGAATATGTCGATATCATCATTTTGGATGGGGGATCTACGGACAATAGTTTAAACGATACATTAATGGAAAAATTAAAAGTAAATACTGTTTTAACAAAATTAAGTCCAGGGAAACAAGGAACACAATTACGCATGGGATTTTGGTGGTGTTTAAAAAGAGGATATAAAGGCATAATAACTATAGACGGAAATAATAAAGATAGCATAGAAGATGTTCCAAGGTTTATAGAGAAATTAGAAGAAGGTTACGACTTTGTACAAGGTTCAAGATTCATAAAAGGAGGAAAAGCAATAAACACTCCATTAATTCGACTAATATCTGTTAAACTTATTCATGCCCCTATTATCTCTTTAACGGCTAGAAAAAGATTTACTGATACAACTAATGCCTATCGAGCCTATTCTAAAAAATATTTAGAACATCCAAAAGTAAATCCTTTTCGAGAAATATTTGTAAGTTATGAACTTCTGGCTTTTCTATCCGTAAAGGCATCACAACTCGGAATGAAAGTTTGTGAAATTCCTGTAACTCGAGAATATCCGAAAACTGGAAAAACTCCTACAAAAATTAGTTTTTTTAAAGGAAACCTTGAACTTATTAAAATCTTGTTTCGAAATATGTTTGGAAAATACGATGTAAAGGATGAATAAATATGAAGTATGATAAAATTATTATTGGAGCTGGAATATATGGTTTATACTCTGCTCTCCATTGTGGAAAAAAAGGTGAAAAAATACTTGTTTTAGAAAAAGAAAGTGAAGCATTTTCAAGAGCCACTTATGTGAATCAAGCAAGAGTTCACATGGGATATCATTACCCACGTTCTTACTCTACTGCTATTAAATCTGCTGGTTATTTTGAAAGATTTAATAAAGACTATGATTTTTCTGTATTAAAAGATTTTGATCAAGTTTATGCCACATCAACGGATTTTTCTTGGACAGATGCTAAACAATTCAAAAAATTTTGTAAAGATGCAAATATTCAATGTGATGAAATTGCAACAACCAAATATTTTAAAGAAGGTATGTGTGATGGAGCATTTTTAACAAAAGAATATACATATGATGCTATGATATTAAGAGATTATTTTTTAAAAGAAATTAGTAAATTTGAAAATGTGCAAATTCTATACAATATAGAAATTGACACTATTAAACAAATAAATCAATTATATGAAATAATTACGGAAGATAAAAAGAAATATCAAACTGGATTTTTACTAAATACCACTTATGCGAGTGTTAATCAAATTTTAGATAAACTGGGATTAGAAAAATTTAAAATTAAATACGAATTATGTGAAATCATCTTATGTAGTGTTTCAGAAGAATTAAAAAATGTTGGTATAACGGTAATGGATGGTCCATTCTTTTCTATTATGCCTTTTGGAAAAACAGGTTATCATAGTTTAACTTCTGTAACCTTTACCCCACATAAAACTTGTTATGATGAATTACCAAGTTTTGCTTGTCAAAACAATAGTGAGGGATATTGTAGTTCTAAAAATTTAGGAAATTGTAATAAATGTATTGCAAAACCAGAAAGTGCTTGGCCTTACATGTATAATTTAGCTAAAAAATATTTAAAGGATGATTTCAAAATCAAATATGAAAAATCGCTTTTCTCAATTAAGCCTATTTTAATGGCATCAGAAATTGATGATTCGCGTCCAACGGTTATTAAAACTTTTACTAAAAATCCAACGTTTATTAGCGTTTTATCTGGTAAAATAAATACAGTATATGATTTAGATGAGGTGTTATAATATGAAAGAAAAAAACTTTATTTCGGCAGTTGTTTATGTTAATAATTGTGAAAAAAATATTGAAAATTTTTTAAATCATCTAATTGAAATATTAGAGAAAAAATTTTTAAAATTTGAAATTATCTGTGTAAATGATTCTTCTACTGATAATTCAGTGGATGTTATTAAAAAAGTGGCTACTAAAACAAATGGTAACATAACCATTATTAACATGAGTTACTACCAAGGTAGAGAACTTTCCATGAATGCTGGTGTTGATTTGTCTATAGGAGATTTCGTTTATGAATTTGATTCTACTATTATTGATTATGACTTAAAAACCATTTTTAAAATTTATGAGGATTCATTAGAAGGTTATGACATAGTAAATGCTGCACCAGAAAAATCAAAATATTTGTCTTCAAAAATGTTTTATTTCATTTTTAATAAATTTGCAAATACTCAATATAATATTAGCACTGAAAGTTTTAGAATTTTATCTAGAAGAGCCATTAATCGCATTAATTCAATTAACAAAAGTATACCTTATCGAAAAGCCATATATGCAAATTGCGGATTAAAAGTAAAAACCATTTACTATAAAGATAGTGTTAAAGATAAAGAAGCAATGAGCAAAAATCAAAAAAAAGACCGAGAAAAAACTGCAACAGATGCCTTACTTTTATTTACAGATATTGGTTTTAGAATATCCATTTTCCTATCATTTTTAATGATGGCCATCACTTTAATTGTTGGTATATATACAACCATAATTTTTTTAGGTAGTAATCCAATTGCCGGTTGGACCACCACTATGTTATTTTTATCTTTTGGATTTTTTGGTATTTTCGGATTATTTGCTTTTATCTTAAAATATTTATCTTTAATAATTAATATAATATTAAAAAACAAAAAGTATTTAATTGAGTCAATTGATAAAATAAATTAAGGAGTGTTTATGATAAATTCATTAAAGAAAAACAAAAAGGGAATATGTTTAATGCTATGTTCTTCACTATTAGTTTGCATAGGTCAATTGTTATGGAAATTAAGTGCCAATGGAAACTTAGTTTACTTACTGCTTGGATTTATTAGTTATGGGTTAGGTGCCTTAGTTATGTTGTATGCTTATAAATTTGGCAGTTTATCCGTTTTGCAACCAATGCTAAGTGCTAATTATATTTTTACAATTATTTTTGCTTCTGCCATATTACATGAACAATTTACACTTTTTAAATTTATTGGAATTATTACTATTTTTTTAGGTGTTCTTTTAATAGGATGTGGTGATGAATGATGCAAATGATGTATGTTATTTTAATTCTGATGACTTTTATTGGAGCTGTAGCCTCATTATTTTTAAAAAAGGCATCTAATTATGATTCAATATTATCACTTTTAAAAAACAAAAATTTATATATTGGAGCATTTTTGTATTTGCTATCTGCAATTCTTAACATTATTATTTTAAAATATTTAAACTATTCTACAGTTTTACCTTTGACTTCTATTACCTATGTTTGGACGATGTTTATTTCAAAAATAGTATTAAAAGAAAAATTAACAAATAAAAAAATAATAGGAACTACATTGATATTTATTGGAGCTATACTCATCATATTATAGCTTTTTAATTTCCACCAAAAAAATAAGATACTTTCTTCAAGTATCCTACTTTTCTTCTTTTTGAATTTGTTCGATTTCGTCTTTGGTTAGACCTGTTGCTTCTGCAATTTGATTATCATTGAGAACTCCCATTTTTAATAATTTCTTGGCTGTTTCTTTTTTACCATCATCAACACCCATTTCATACATTCCTGCATCATCCAGCGCCTTCTTGTCATAGAATAAATAAGCATCTAATGCTTGTTCATAATCCTCTACCTTTTTATTGACTTTCTTCATCATTTCACTTCCACCATAAACCTCTTTTCGTAGCTTTTTATCTTCACATACAAAGATATACAATAGCCACTTTAAATCCCTTTCATTCATTTTCTCTATCTCATTATAATCCATTTTACTTAATAAATCTAGATTGATATCATATATTTCAATATTTTTGTCTCTTACGATATGGTATTCTTCTTCCATCACATAACTATGATAGATAAACTTATTCTTTTTATAATAGTCATAATTATTGATATTAATTTGGACAATTGGTTTTATTTGATACTTCTCTCCTGGTTTTACTTGTTTTAAATAAAGTTGGGCTATATAAGCACTATTCTTGATTTTAGATACTTTACTATTACGATAATTGATTTCAATATTGATATAGTTCTCTTTGGTATCATATACGGTATCTACTTCTTGATCTTTGACATTCTCATTAATATTTACATTAGGATTTATGAGGGTTAAATTCTCCATGACATATTCCTTTTTTAAATTTAACACCACTGCTATAACACTTGCGACATACTCTCTGCAATCTTCACTACGAAATATCTTTTTAGCATATTCGTCGTTTAGTAATTTTTTTTCTTTTAGCATGATAATTTCTCCTTTACATATATTCGACCAAAACCCCCGGGAAAAGTTTTAAATCGAATATGTCTTGCTATTATAAGTGTTCTTTTCTTTCTTTCAAGGCTTTCGACAAAACTAGAAGAAACTTCTAATTATTCGACAAAAAAGGATAAAAAATTCCACCAATATAGTTGGTGGTTTTCTCATATAAAAAAGAAGAAAACTATTCTTCCGATTTTTCGGATTCGTTTTCTTCTTTTTGAATCTTTTTAATTTCGGCTTTGGTTAGGCCTGTTGCTTCTGCAATTTGATTATCATTGAGAACTCCCATCTTTAACAATCTCTTAGCTGTTTCTATCGCTTTTTTCTTTTCGCCTTGAATCATTCCATCATCAACACCCATCTCATACATTCCTGCTTCATCAAGTGCTTTCTTGTCATAGAATAAATAAGCATCTAAAGCTTGTTCATAATCCTCTACCTTTTTATTGACTTTCTTCATCATTTCACTTCCACCATAAACCTCTTTGCGTAGCTTTTTATCTTCACATACAAAGATATATAAGAGCCACTTTAAATCCCTTTCATTCATTTTTTCTATCTCATTATAATCCATTTTACTTAATAAATCTAGATTGATATCATATATTTCGATATTTTTGTCTCTTACGATATGGTATTCTTCTTCCATTACATAACTATGGTAGATAAATTGATTCTTCTTATAATAGTCATAATTATTGATATTGATTTGCACAATTGGCTTTATTTGATACTTTTCTCCTGGTTTTACTTGTTTTAAATAAAGCTGAGCTATATAAGCACTATTCTTAATTTTCGATACTTTACTATTACGATAATTGATTTCGATATTGATATAGTTCTCTTTGGTATCATATACAGTATCTACTTCTTGGTCTTTGACATTCTCATTGATATTTACATTAGGATTGATGAGGGTTAAATTCTCCATGACATATTCCTTTTTTAAATTTAACACCACTGCTATAACACTTGCGACATACTCCCTACAATCTTCACTACGAAATATCTTTTTAGCATATTCGTCGTTTAGTAATTTCTTTTCTAGTTTCATTTTATTATCCTTTCTTTTTTATTCAACCAAAACCCCTGAGGAAAAGTTTTAAGTCGAATATGTCTTGCTATTATAAAGATTCTTTTCTTTCTTTCAAGGCTTTCGACAAAACTAGAAGAAACTTCTAATTATTCGACAATAAAGGACAAAAAAAGAACTCCAAATTAACAGAGTTTCTTATCTATCTTTAAAAACACTTAATAAAATATCTTTTGTATTTTCAGCGGTATAGGATTTTACTGTTTCTAAAGCACATTTCGTAAGTTTATTTTTCTCTTTCGTTTTCATGTTCATAACTTCTTTTAATTTTTCCGTTAAATCCTTAAAATCTGTCGGATCAAAAACTACACTATTTTCTTGATTTAAGTAATCACTTGGTCCATAAACATTCGGTCCAATAACAAGAACACCACAAGCCATGGCTTCTAAACCTGTAAGGCCTAAACTTTCACTTTGCATCCTTGTTGGATAAACAAGTGCTTCAAAAGAATTATAAAGATTCACTAATTCCTCTTGACTGACCATTGGCTTTCTAATCACAATTTTTTCAAGTTTATATTTTTTGATTAACATTTCCAAATTCTCTTCTTCTGTTCCACTACCAACTAAAATAAAGCGAACATTTTTATCCAGACTCTTTTCTTTTTTAAGTTCATAAATAGCTTTTAAATAAGTATCATATCCCTTATTTTTAGAAATACGCCCTACATAACCATAATATTTATATTTAGAATCAAGTTCAGCATTTTTTAAAGCTGTTTTTTTATTTATTTTCTTAAACAATGCTATATCAATGCCACCTGATGGATACACAACAATACAATTTTTAGGTATTCCATAATTTTTGATTAACACTTTTTCAAAGTAATGAGAAGGGACAACGATAGTAGATGCACCTTTTAAGAAAACTTTTGTAAATTTAATATATTTTTGATCCACCTTGGTATCTGGCACAACATCATTACCATGAACATTCATAACTAGTTTGGTATTTTTAGAACAAATACAAGGTAAGAAAACACCGAAAGGCGTATGAGAAACAAAATGAACATAGACATAGTCATAATTATTAAAAACTGCTTTTAAAAAAGAATTTCCAAACAAACGAATATAAGAAATCAGTTTATTCTTTTTTCCTTCTGTTTTATGCATAACAACTAAATCGATAGCAAAACCATTTTCCTTTAAAAGATCATAAGTGTTTTTAACAAATATACCATAATGCGGATATTCGTAATTTGGGTACATATTGCTTACTAATAAAATATCTTTTTTCATGATTCCCTTATCATTTTTAGAAAGAATAAAGAGTATTGCTATAAAGAAAATCAAATACGAATTTTGTAATACATTTCCTAAACAAGAAAGCAGAAGTAAAAAAGCAAAAAGAATGAAGTAATGCTTTTGTAAACGAGCATGTTTTAAAACGTAAAGAAAGTAAAGAGCATAAAATAGACTTCCTACAATACCAATACTATAAAAAATATCCAAAGCATCGATTTCGACCAAAGTATTATTTTCTAATTTTTCTTTTCCCATGCCTAGAAGTTTTTGTAAACCATTACTATCCAAATAACTTTGATTGACACTTTTTAACTTATCAATGCGTCCACTTAACAATTCATTTAAAGAAGAATAGGGAAGAGGCAAAACTGTTTCCAATTCCATTTTGGGTAAGTAGGTATGAAGAACTAAGGTAAAAACAAGAATAGTAATTAACGTTTTTAAATAATTTTTTTGGCAATACTTTATTACCTTTTTCCAATTAAATACTAAATAAAGAAGCCCTAAAGCCAAGATACTCAAATAAAAAGTTTTGGCACGAATAAATAAAGTTGCTGTTAAGAATAAAATAAGAAATATAAGTTTTAATAAATGGCAATGGCTTTCCATTAAATAGACAAAGGAGGCTAAAAAAGTAAGAATCAATATGTAAATAAAAGTATAAGGCATTGTCAAATGAAAAATAGAACCAACAATAAAGAGGATAAAATAAAGCAAACTCACCATTGTCATATTTTTCTTATTGAGTTTGGGATTTTCATATTGGCTAAAAAACAAAATAAGAATGGGTAATGAAAATAAAGTAAGAATTTCCTTTAATTCGAACCAAACATTTAAATGTGTTTTTATTAAATATGCTAAGTATACAAATAAAAATATTCCCAAAAAGCCAAATATTTTACGATTTTCTGTTTTCTTTATTAAATAAAAAATACTATAAAGAAAGAGTAGCCCTTTAATACCTAAACAAATTCCAAAACAAACTCGATTAAAACATGAAATAAAATCTAGTAAGGGCAAAAGAAACAAAAATACTTCTAAACCATATCGTCTTTTCTTTATCATACAATCACCTTGATTCTATTATACAAGATTTATTTCTAATTTCCAAAATATTTGTTTTTTAATTCTACTCTTCTATACAAGCATCGAATAAAGTAAGTATACTTACAAAATCTTTATCACTCAATTTTTCAACAAATTTTAAATTTCTAGCATTATAATCTATACTTCTAACATGCTCACATAATACAGCACCTTTTATATTTTTAGCATCTTTTAATATATAATGAGTAGGAAACTCCTTTTCATTAGAAGAAATTGGACAAACTACAACCATTTTAGTATATTGATTAAAATAATTATTGCTTAGCACTGCAGCTGGTCTATATCCTTTTTGTTCATGTCCTTTAGTAGGGTTTAAATCTACTAAAACTAGGTCGCCTTGTTGAGGAATATATTTTTTTACCATATTTCTTTTCCCCTATTTTCGTCCCAAGAAAACTCTTTTGCTAAATTTTCACCTTTATATTCTAGAAATCTATCCTTTAATGATATCTTTGCTTTTTTAGGAACGCAAATAACAATTTTATCCCCCTCTTGTTCAATTTCTAAAATATCATTTACCTTTATATTTAATGATTTTAAAATGTTACTAGGAATTCTTATTCCAGAAGAATTTCCCCACTTTTGAATTCGTATTTCCATATTTACCACCTTTCATGATATAGTATATACAAAGTATATACATTTGTCAACGATAAAAGAATCATAAAGAAAAAAAATTAGCAAATAAAAAACCATTACGTGGTTTCCTACTTCTTTTTCTTTTTTGTCATCTTTTTTTCTTCTTTATGATGTTTAAATAAGATATCGGTTTTTAACACAATAAACAAGAATACAAGCATTAAACCAATATAAATCAAAATAACATAACGGGTTGCTCCTAAGGCATAAAAGATGGATAATCCAGCAAATAAAATATCAATCGCATAAATAATCAATAAAGAGGTACGCGTTGAAAATTGCATATTTAATAATTGATGGTGAAAATGTTCTTTATCGGGAGTACTAAGTGGATTTTGCTTTTTAAGAATCCGGCGAATAATAGAGAATACGACATCTAAAATCGGGGTTGCTAAAATAATTAAAGGAATAATTAAAGACGTAAAAGTCGCCGTTTTATACCCTAAAAGAGTTGTAACAGCAATAATAAATCCTAAGAAATTACTTCCTGTATCCCCAAGATAAATTCTGGCAGGCGGAAAATTATAAACCAAGAATCCTAAAATAGAGCCTAGCATAATCAAAGCAAGTGTTGTATCAAGCCCTTGTTGTGCATTCATAATAAAAGCAATAATGGAGATGGTTAAAAAATAAATCGAACTTACTCCAGAACATAAACCATCGAGACCATCTGATAAATTAATGGCATTCATAATCGCTAGAATCAGTAAAAGTGTTATCATATAATTCCAAGGGGCTGTAAAAGTAAAATGAAGCCCTAAAATACTAACATAATTTAAAACAATTTGTCCGTAAAACACGACAATAGCTGCCGCAATAATTTGAACAACTAATTGATACCTAGCTTTTAAAGGACTGATATCGTCGATAAAACCCATAAAAATAAGTAAAAAACTACCCATTAAAATAGATAACATTTGCACGCTACTTCGAGCATACAACATATATCCGAGCATAAAAGAGAAAAAGATGGCAAGTCCTCCAAGAGTGGGCATTGGAATTTTATTTAAACGTCTTTTATTAGGATAGTCGAAAGCTTTAACGTGTCTTGCTATTTTCTCTACAATAGGAGTTACGACTAAACTACATAAAAAAGTAACAAATACAATAATAAATACATCGTGACCATTTACGTACATCTTATCACTTCCATTCTCATTATAACGTATATTTAAAAAAAAATGAAGTGCTATACTTCATTTTAAGAACGCTCAAACTCTTTATGTTGTTCTTCTTTTTTTGATTTTCTTTTCTTTTTTAGAAGATGAAGAATTAATAGAAAAGCAAAGAATAATCCTATTCCAAATGAAATACAAATATATTGATAGGTCTTAATTTGTTCATTTGCTCGTTCAATTTCTTCTTTATTCCATATTTGAAAAGTACCTTCTTTTGTATCATAGTTATAATACTCATACTTTCCTGTAGTTAAATTCATTCCATAACAAATCACATAACGACTATCTTCACTATATTTATAAACAGGAACTTCGGTATCATTAATCATAAGAGTTGATTTCATATATCCATTTAATTCTGTTTCAAAATCGGTTAAGTATAAATTTAAAACCGTTGCTTTTATTTCATTATATAGAATATAGGTATTGTTATTATAAATGGCTAGATTAATTTGTCCTATCTCATTTTTTAAACCCACTAAGGTAAAATCAGTAATTTCACTATGAAAAGCCGGTATCGTAAATCCATCAATCGTCACAGTCGTTTCTTCATAGTTTTCTGGTTTTGTCAAATTCTTACTATTTTTTATTAAGGTATAGGCATTATCTCCAATTTTAACTTCAACAGGATTTGTATCTTGAACATTGACTGTCACAACATATGTTTTTTTCGTACCGTTTTCAGCAGTACAAACAACTTCAAAAGTATTTACTCCTTCGGTTACTTCAAATTCTCCTGTTCCTTCTAAGGAAGCATGAGATTCATTTACTTTAGCATCCAATTTAATTTTATCAACAGTAGAGGGTACTGTGACAGTATATTCTAAAGTCTCTTTATTAAATTCTGGAGTAAGGGTATATCCGTCTATGGATAAAGATGCAAGGCTAGCGTCAGTCGCTTTTTCACGTGGTTTAGTAACAGTGACTCTTTTACTTAAATCTACTTCTGTACTATCACCATCCTCACTGGTTATATCGCCCGTGACAGTAAAGCCAATAATCCCCTCACTGGTTGCTTTACAAGTGACACTAAATGTTTTAGTCGCATTTTTGCCATTTCCCGTTACATCTGAAAAAGGATGATCACTACATCCACTTGTCGAACCAGAGGATTTAATCTCAATATTCCAAGATGCGACGTTCTTTAAAGTAACACTAATCGTTACTTTGCCTCCATTTTCAACAGTAGAAGGTCCGCTAATACTTGCACTTCCTTTCGCAGAAACAAGGGTGGGAAGTAAACCGAATGTAAGTGCTAAAAACCATAACTTCTTTTTCATTTTAAAACCTCCTTATCTTTATTATTGAGAAATCTTACTATCTCCAAGTAGATATTGTCTCATTTTAAGTAAGTCTGCTGAATTAATTTTACTATCGTCCGTTAAATAAGCAGATTCTTTATAAGCACCTGATAAATTGCTATCTCCTAGTAAATATTTACGCATTTTAAGTAAGTCTGCTGAATTAATTTTACCATCACCGGTTAAATCTCCATAAACCACTACAAGATATGTTTCTCCATTATATGTTATCTTATCTCCCGTACCAATGATATCATTGTCTGTTTTTACAGTTACGCCATTTGCTAAATTCTTTTCAACTTTTTCAACACTTGTCCCAACTTTAAAACCATGAACATACTCACCGCTTACTTGATAGCCACCTTCTTCAATTAAAGTTTTTAAATTTTCTGCTTTAGGTTCTTCTGGGGTTGCAGGGGTACTTGGATTTGTATTTTCTCCAGGGGTTTCACTAGGTATTGGTGTTGTATATTGAGTATTGTTATCACATTTGGTACAAGAACCACCACTTGCATAAACTAATCCAGCTTTTAAAGGATTTGATGCTCCACTCGATGCTCCAATATTAAAGAAGTTAAATAATCCAGAATAGGTAACGTCTTCATATTCAAATTCATTACCGGTTGTGGCTCCACTTCCATTTACACCTGATTCTTGTCTTGCCAAACTGGCTAAATAAACACTACTTACATTAGCAGATTTACCTGCTTCAACAAAGATAGAAGCATAAGATTGATTATCTAAAATGGAAATTCCTTCCATAAAAGTACCTTTTAAAATACTTTGGACAACACTTTCGGTGTAAACTTCAGAATTTTCTAAACTTTCAAATTGTAAAATATATTGTTCTGTTAAAAAGTTTCTTGGGTCCAAATAGTAAGCTGTTGTTTCTTTATTTGGAACATACCATCCTTTATCATTCCCTGCTTGAACCGGTTTGCCTTTTTCAAGTTCGTAATATTTTTCTCCTCCTTGAATGGCTCCAACAATTTGAAAGGCATTTACTGCTTTACTAAACGTTAAATCGGTATACATACTTACAAATGTCCAATTAGGATGGATTTCATGTAAGGCTCTTAAAGCTTCTTTATAACTTTCTGGGAATTCTTGTTTATCAAGTAAATCTTCAAATGCTTGGTCTTTTACTTCACTTTGTTTCTCAATTTTAGTAAGGTTTCCTCCTGGTCTATCATATGAATCTTCCATTTTTTTATAAATTGGAATATTAAAGACTAAAGGTAAATCAAGTAAGCCATTTTTTTGATAGGCGGTATAACTGGTTTTCGCTTCACTAGATGGAGCAGCAAGATTAGACATATATAAATGGTTGTAGACTTCAAAATCTCCATCGGGATTTACATTGTATTTTTTTAAATAACTAGTAAATTGTCCACGACTAATGTAAGATTTTCCTATAAATTTTGCTCCACCGATAATCGCTTTTTTAGGACTTGTCCAAGGGCGGTCATAAATATCATATCCATCTACAGAAATATAAGTAGAACAAATATAACCAGATTTATCTTTATATTGAATAGAATACCAACCAGAAGAACAATCGCCTTTAGCTCCTCCCACTTTCTCTATTGAAAGAACGGTAACAACATCTCCTTCGTCTAAAGAGGTTATAACATTACTAACGCCATTTTCTGGTTTTGTTGTTGGTGTTGAACGGAAGAAAACATCATTTGCTGTTACGCGTCCAACATAAACATTGTCGGCAAATGCAACGATTGGAAAGGAAAAAATAGAGGAAAACGTAATAAGAAAAACTAAAAAAAGGGATAAAATTTTTCTACCAAATACACGAATACGCTTTTTCATACTTTTCACTTCCCTTTTATACTACTTAAATTATAGCATAAGCCTTATTTGAATAAAAGGAATGTTCGTCTAAGATTGTTAAATATTTGTCAATAAAATGCGTATTGTATAAGTAAGACTTTTTATTATATAATATAGAATACGAGAGGATAAAAAATATGAAGGTACTTTTAAAAAAAATAAAACGCTCGAATAAAACTTTATTAGGTATATATATTCTTTCCGTATTATTATTTCTATTTGGTTTTATTGCTTTTACTTATTCTATTTGTAGATTAACAGGTATTGAAACTTTTATACGAATACTTGTGACAATATTATTATTTAGTTGGTTTTTGGCTTATTTTTTATTTGGATTATCCACATTAGTTACGAATAAAATTAAAAAGTTTTTAATTCTTACGATTGCCCACTTGCTTATGTTTATGGTTTTATTATTCATAACGGTCGTGATTAATCACCTTTATGGAAAATTAGAGTTATTAACCAATCAAGAATATACGACTTATACCACCAACTTAGTTGCATTAAAAGAAACGGAACTCAAAAGTGAAAGTAAATTAGGAATGATTAGTAATAGCGACGATATCGAAGGTTATATTCTAGCGAATACTTTAATCAATAAAAATCATTTGGAAAATAAAATAGAATACTATGACGATTACTATTCCATGTTAAGTGCTCTTTATAATAAGGAAGTAGATGCTGTTTTCGTATCAAGTAATTATGGTATTTTATTTAGTACAGAAGAAGTTTATGAAGATATTGTCGAAGAAACGCAAGTTCTTTATGAATATAGTGAAAAAATGAAAACAAAAACGATTACTAGTACCAATAAAAAGTTAACAGAACCTTTTACCATTCTTTTAATGGGAGTGGATTCAACGAAAAAGGGATTAGATACCAATGCAACATTCAATGGTGATACTTTGATGTTAATTTCCTTTAATCCTCAAACGTTAAATGCGACCATGTTGAGTCTTCCAAGAGATTTATATGTTCCTATTGCTTGTAATAATAATCGTAGTCATAAGATTAATTCTTCTGCAGCTTATGGAACAGAATGTGTTATCAATACGGTACAAAATTTAGTTGATATCAAAATAGATTACTATGCTAAAATTAATTTCCATGGTGTTATGGATTTAGTTGATGCTATCGGAGGCATTGACATTGATGTCGAAGAACCAAATTATCAAGTTTATGTTCGTAAATATGGAGAAGGAAGATTATGTGAGAGTAACTACGTTCGTGATGATACGCACCCTGTTTGTATGAATACAGGATGGCAACATTTAGATGGAGAACAAACCCTTGCTTATGCGAGAAATCGTCATGGATACTTAGAAAGTGATTTAGCACGTAATCGTCACCAACAACAAATAGTTGAAGCGATTGCCAAAAAAATGATTTCACTAAAAAGTTTCTCCGATTTTGAAAATGTTTTAAATGCGATTGCCAATAACATCGCGACAAATGTATCGACTACTAATATTTTATCTTTCTATCAAACTTTAAAAACAATGTTAATGCAAAGTTTAAAAGGAAATGATTTCTTAAGTATTCAAAAGACCTATTTGGAAGTATACAACTTACCAGTTACTATTGGAGGTTTACAATTAGCAGCACTTGGTTATTACGAAAATAGTTTAAATAAAATCAAAGAAGCTTTTAATGTCAATTTAGGTCTTCAAAAAGAAGAAATGATTAAAACATTCTCTTATGATTATAATGAGGAATATACATCTCCTATTATTGGAAAAGGTATAACAGGTGGTATCAAAGAAGAGACAATACCAAATTTTGTTGGAAGTACCGTAAAATATGCTGAAGAATGGACAAGTAGTCATAATATTGCATTAACAAAAGAATACCGTTGTAGTGATAAAATACCGGGAATTATCGGCGGTCAAAATGTAAGCGCTGGTACTTTTGCAAGTAGTGTATCTAGTATTACAGTTTATATTAATGAAGTATGTGATAATAATCCAAAACCAGAAGAAGAAAATCAAGAGACAACTACACCAAATCAAACGCCAGAACAACCAGAAACAAATGAATCAACCACTCCAAATGTTACAGACCCAAATTTAGGTGGTCCTGAAAATGAAACTCCTAAAGAGGACAATACTGAAGATAATAAGGAAAATACCGAAGACAATAAAGAAGAAACACCAGAAGAACCAGTAGTTCCTGGATTACCAACAGAAGACGAAGATAATGCTTAAAAAAAGAAAAATAACTTAAAACTTTATATCAATTCGAATATCGTTATCAAAATGTACATATACATTATTTTATTTGTCAATGTAGTATTAATTTGGTATGATAGTAAAGAGTGATGCTTATGAAATATTATACAAAAAATCAATTAAGAAGATTACGTATTGCTATGATAATCAATAGTGATAAAAGAACAAAATATATTAAAAAACACAAAATATTTAAAAGTGTAGGAGAAAACTTTTTTTATCAACCTCGATTTATTCCATCAGACCCTCAACTCATTCAATTTCATAATAATGATATTGTAACAAGCAATGTAACGTTTGTAACTCATGATGTATTTCATTTAGGATTAAATAAGCTAGGAAAAGGAGAATTTGCTTATCAAGCGGGTTGCATTGAAATAATGGATAACGTATTTATCGGTTGCAATACTACGATTTTAAGTAATGTTCGAATTGGACCAAATGTCATTATCGGTGCTGGAAGTGTCGTAACCACTGATATCCCTGCAAATTCTGTCGTTGTTGGGGTTCCAGCTAAAGTAATTGGAACATTTGACGATTATGTTCAAAAAAGATTAGAGCATAATGAATTTTATTCCGACAATCAACTTTGGGAAAAGTTTTACAAAGAAAAAAAGAACGAATAATTCTTTTTTATTTGTCTACAATCGTTGCTTGACTTTTTGGATTCAAATCAAAAGAAGCAAACTTTTTTTGTTTATATAAAGGGTAAGCCGCAGCACCAATCATTGCAGCGTTATCTGTACAATATTCAATCTTTGGAATACTTAATTTTATTTGATAGCGGTCTGCTACCTTTTTTATTTCTTCGCGTAGATAACGATTAGCTGAAACACCCCCGGCAATAATTAATTCCTTGACTTCATAATTTTGAAGAGCAAGTTCTACTTTTCTTGTTAATTCGTCAATGGCCGTAACTTGAAAACTTTTTGCCAAGTCACTTTTTCTTATTTCATTACCTCTTTGGGTTTCATTATGAACAAGGTTAATGACATGACTTTTTAATCCACTAAAACTAAAGTTATACGTAGAATCATTCACAGGTTTGGGAAGTGGATATGTATCTTCTCCTTCTAACGAAAGTTTATCCACATTGGGTCCTCCTGGATATTTTAAACCAAGAACGCGAGCTACCTTATCGTAACACTCCCCAATAGCATCGTCCAAAGTAGAGCCTAAAATTTCAAAATCATAATCGCCTTTCATTAAAATTAAATCGGTATGACCGCCACTTACCACTAAGGCAAGTAAAGGAAATTCTAAAGTATTTTCTATAGCATTAGCATAAATATGTCCTATTGTATGATTTACAGCAATTAAAGGCTTTTTATAAACTAAAGAAAGGGTTTTAGCAAATTCGACTCCAACCAGTAAACTACCAAGTAATCCAGGAGCATATGTAACAGCAATCGCTGAAATTTCTTCCATTTTCACATTACTTTTTTTTAAAGTTTCTTCTAGAACCATGGTAATATTTTCCGTATGCATTCGAGAGGCAATTTCTGGAACTACTCCTCCAAATTCGGCATGAACATCCATTTGAGATAAAACTGTAAACGATTCAATTTCACGTCCATTTTTAACAATCGCCATACTCGTTTCGTCACAAGAGGATTCAATGGCTAATATATAAACATCTTTCATTTTTCTAACCTTCTTCCCATTAAATAGGCGTCCATATCCCCATAATATTTCCTGCGAACATGAACGATTTCAAAACCAAATTTTTGATACAAAGAAATAGCCGATTTATTATCTTTACGAACTTCTAACGTCATTAATTTAACTGTATCTTTCATTGTACTAAACATCATATCTAAAAGATTACTAGCAATTTTTTGATGGCGATATTCTTCTTTGACATAAATATTTAAAATATCAATCGATTCTTCTAATTCGGTGTACATGATAAATCCTAAAATTTTTCCATTTTTTTCATAGACCAAAACACGGGTGAAAGAATCTTCTAATATTTGAGCAAGATTCATTGTTTTAGAAAAATTCTTATTTAATAAGTTTCCTAAACGATATACTTGTTCGATATCTTCTAGTTGCATACTTCTAACCATTTTGCACCTCAATTTGTTTGACATATAAGGGATTTACTGCATGAGGATTTATAGGTTCTAATGTTTTCATATATTGTAAAACTCTCTCATAGTCAATCTCTATATCTTCTACATCCATTTCTTGTTTATGATATTCACTTGTTTTAAGATAATAATAAGGTTTTATTAAATCATTATTTTGGTTAAAAGTTCCTATAAAAACACCATTTTTTTCTTTTTCAATGATATTCACTTCTTCATGAGAAAAAGACACAGCTTTCAAAAGTAAACTGGTTATTGTTTTAATAGGAATTTGAAGGGTATAAGCCAAAGTTTTAGCTATGGTAACACCAATTCTTACTCCTGTAAAAGAACCAGGGCCATTGACAACAAGTATTTCCTTAATATCTTGTACATCAATTCCTGCTTGTTCTAAGCTTTCAACTAACACAGGCATGGTTGCATTACTATGATTTTGTTTTGTTTCTATTTCTTTTTTGATTATAATTTGATTTTCTTGATACAGAACAATGATAATGCAATCTTTATGTGTATCAATAAATAAAGTATACATCATGTCCTACCTCCTTATTAAGCAAAAAAACTCGTGATTCGAGTTCTATTATAACACACTTTGGCACAAATCTTCATATTCTTTTCCATGTGGTTCAAATACTAAGACTCTTGTGTTTTCATCGATTACTTTAAATTTAATATCCAATCTTTCTTCAGGTAACGAATCAGAAATTAAATCTGCCCATTCAATGATTGTTACTCCACCTTTATTAAAATATTCTTCGATACCAACATTTTTGGCTTCTCCTTCAAGACGATAGACATCCATATGATATAAAGGTAGTTCACCATTGGGATATTCTTTAATTAAATTGAAAGTTGGAGAAGTTACGTTTTCTTCAATTCCTAAAGCATTAGCAAAACCTTTAACAAAAATTGTTTTACCACTTCCAAGTTCTCCTTCTAAACAAATTACCATATTAGGGAATTTTTCACTTTCAAGGTTTTCTGCTAACTCTAAAGTATCTCTTTCGCTTCTTGATGTATATTTAAAATCCATTATTTATCACCTATTTTTATTATAACAAAGGCTAATAATTGAATTCAATCTTTTATACAATAATTGACAGTAATTGGATGTCATATATTTTAAAGAAAAAATTTGGGACACCTTTTGGGACACCTCAATAATATTTTTTCGATTTTTAAAGCAAAAAAAAATAGGCAACTTCCTATCTTAGCTTACACTATTGTCGGCGTTTCAGTGCTTAACTTCTCTGTTCGGGATGGGAAGAGGTGTACCCACTGAGCCATCGTCACCTATAAAGGATTTTGTCCTTTAAAAACAAGATAATGTATTACTCATAATTAAATAAATAAGTTAAATCCTCGATCTATTAGTACTAGTCAGCTCAACGTATCACTACGCTTCCACCTCTAGCCTATCAACGTTGTAGTCTACAACGGATCTTACTTCACGAAGAATGGGAAAATTCATCTTGGAGGAGGCTTCCCGCTTAGATGCTTTCAGCGGTTATCCCGTCCATACATAGCTATTCTGCACTGCAACTGGCGTTACAACAGATACACCATTGGTATGTCCATTCCGGTCCTCTCGTACTAGGAACAGCTCTCCTCAATTTTCCTACGCCCACGATAGATAGAGACCGAACTGTCTCACGACGTTCTGAACCCAGCTCGCGTGCCACTTTAATGGGCGAACAGCCCAACCCTTGGAAGCGAATCCACCTCCAGGATGTGACGAGCCGACATCGAGGTGCCAATCAGCGCCGTCTATGTGAACTATTGGGCGCTATCAGCCTGTTATCCCCAGGGTAACTTTTATCCGTTAAGCGACGGCAATTCCATATTCTACCGCCTGATCACTTTGTCCTGCTTTCGCACCTGCTCGACTTGTTGGTCTCGCAGTCAAGCTCCCTTATACCAATACACTCGTAGATTGATTTCCGACCAATCTGAGGGAACCTTTGAGCGCCTCCGTTACTTTTTGGGAGGCGACCGCCCCAGTCAAACTGTCCATCAGACACTGTCCTCCACCCGGATTACGGGTGCAAGTTAGAAGTCAAATAATTTAAGGGTGGTATTCCAAGGGCGACTCCACATAAACTAGCGTCTATGCTTCAAAGTCTACCACCTATCCTCTACAGAAATCACCTGATTTCAATATCAAATTACAGTAAAGCTCCATGGGGTCTTACCGTCTTATCGCGGGTAACCTGCATTTTCACAGGTATTAAGATTTCACCGAGTCTATGGTCGAGACAGTGCCCAGATCATTACGCCTTTCGTGCGGGTCAGAACTTACCTGACAAGGAATTTCGCTACCTTAGGACCGTTATAGTTACGGCCGCCGTTCACTGGGGCTTCAGATCATTGCTTCGAATTATCGACTTACGTCATTCTAACAAATCACCTTAACCTTCCAGCACTGGGCAGGCGTCAGCCCCTATACATCAGCTTACGCTTTAGCAGAGACCTGTGTTTTTGGTAAACAGTTGCCTGGGCCAATTATCTGCGGGTCGCCGAAGCAACCTCCCCTTATTCCGAAGTTACGGGGTTAATTTGCCGAGTTCCTTAACCATAGTTCTCTCGCTCACCTTAGGATACTCTCCTTGACCACCTGTGTCGGTTATCGGTACAGGTACTTATAGCATATCTTTAGAAGCTTTTCTTGGAAGCGTAGCATCAGAAGACTTGGGGTTCCGTGGAACCTGTCGCCATCACGTCTCAGTTTTAACAATAGCACGGATTTTCCTGTGTATTAACCTAAACGCTTAGACCTAAATCCAATAATAGGCTCTTCTTAGCTTTCTCCGTCACTCCATCAGTCCTATAAGTAGTACAGGAATATGAACCTGTCGTCCATCGACTACGCTTTTCAGCCTCGCCTTAGGTCCTGACTAACCCAGGGAAGACGAACTTTACCCTGGAAACCTTGGTCAAACGGTGGGGAAGATTCTCACTTCCCTTACGTTACTCACACCGGCATTCTCACTTCTAAACGCTCCAATAATCCTCACGATTTATCTTCAGCGCATTTAGAACGCTCCCCTACCATCTATACAAGTATAAATCCACAGCTTCGGTAATATGTTTAGCCCCGGTACATTTTCGGCGCAGAATCACTCGACTAGTGAGCTATTACGCACTCTTTAAAGGGTGGCTGCTTCTAAGCCAACCTCCTAGCTGTTCGTGCAACTCCACATCCTTTCCCACTTAACATATATTTTGGGACCTTAGCTGGTGGTCTGGATTGTTTTCCTCTCGCGTATGGACGTTATCACCTCATACACTGACTCCCAAATCTACAACACATGGCATTCGGAGTTTGATTACACTCAGTACCCCTAGACGGGGCCATTATATATTCAGTGCTCTACCTCCATGGTGCAATAATTTGAGGCTAGGCGTAAACCTATTTCGGGGAGAACCAGCTATATCCGAGTTCGATTGGAATTTCACCGCTAGCCACAAATCATCCGAGCACTTTACAACGTACACCGGTTCGGTCCTCCATGAGGTGTTACCCTCACTTCAACCTGTTCATGGCTAGATCACTCGGTTTCGGGTCTACAGCATTGTACTTAATCGCCCTATTAAGACTCGCTTTCGCTTCGGCTCCGTGTTTTCCACTTAACCTTGCACAATACCATAACTCGCCGGCTCATTCTGCAAAAGGCACGCTCTCACCCATTAACGGGCTCGAACTTTTTGTAAGCATATGGTTTCAGTATTCTATTTCACTCCCCTCCCGGGGTTCTTTTCACCTTTCCCTCACGGTACTTGTTCACTATCGGTCATTAGAGAGTATTTAGCCTTGCGGGATGGGCCCCGCGGATTCCGACAAGATTACACGTGTCTCGCCGTACTCAGGATCCACTAAAGAGGTTTCATGATTTCGCTTACGGGGCTTTCACCCTTTCCAGCCAAATTTTCCAAAATGTTCAGCTATCAAGAAACTTTGTAACTCCGTATATAGTGTCCTACAACCCCAGTCCTAAGACTGGTTTGGGCTATTACCGTTTCGCTCGCCACTACTAAGGTAATCGATTTTTCTTTCTTTTCCTCCTGCTACTAAGATGTTTCAGTTCACAGGGTTGCCTTCTCTAGAACTATGAATTCATTCTAGGATACTAGTAAAACTAGTGAGTTCCCTCATTCGGAGATCTCCGGATCAAAGTTTACTTACAACTCCCCGAAGCATATCGCTGTTTGTCGCGTCCTTCTTCGTCTTCTAATGCCAAGGCATCCACCATACGCCCTTATTAATTTAACCACCAAAGTTATCTAATTGATGAGTTTTGAGATCTTAATGTCAATAAAAATTGACTACTCAAATTACATTATCTAGTTTTCAAAGAACAAAATCTGAGAGAAAAATTCTCTCAAAACCAAGTAAAACGAGTCAAGGTAGCTCTATTTGAAACCTTTTCTACAAAAGTAGCAATCCCCGAAGGTTTCATACGGTTCTTTTCTATAAGTAATAACTCCATAGAAAGGAGGTGATCCATCCCCACGTTCTCGTAGGGATACCTTGTTACGACTTCACCCCAGTCACCTGTCCTACCCTGGGCGGCCCCCTCCATTACTGGTTAGGCTACCGACTTCAGGTATTACAGACTCCCATGGCGTGACGGGCGGTGTGTACAACACCCGGGAACGTATTCACCCCGACATTCTGATTCGGGATTACTAGCGATTCCAACTTCATGGAGTCGAGTTGCAGACTCCAATCCGGACTG
>CANRJW010000005.1 GCA_947631035.1 uncultured Bacilli bacterium | reverse complement strand
TAGAGGAAAAGTATGAGGGGGATGAGGAATATATGTCAGTCATAAGAACAGTAGAAGAGTTAAGTAAAGATCCAGAGCTTGCGGGGTATTATGATATTGAAGAGAAGCATCGTCAACAACTAGAAGATGCCAAGGAAACCGGTGTGGACGAAGGTCTTGAACAAGGTATTGAGCAAGGTCTTGCACAAGGAATTATTCAAGGCAAGACTGAAGCAAACCTTTCTACTGCTAAGAAGATGTTGAAAGATAACATGGATATCGACATAATTTCAAAATATACCGGCTTATCTATTGAACAAATTGAAAAATTAAAGGAAGAAATTTAAAATATAAAATATTTCTTCTTTTTTATCTTATAGGAAAGTTCTTCGAACACTTAAAAAAAACGTCTAACAAACAATCGCTTGACATTATAATTATTTGTAAAGCAAAAAATAGTGATTGCTTGTTATAAAGTTATAGGTTGTATCAATAGGGATATCAATGCCAGTATAAATATAAGGGCAGAAGGGTTAATTAAAAATAAAGAAAAAGCGAAAAAAAGAAAGTACGATGGCGACCATCGGAAGTTAGGCTTGCGGTGGAGGAAACTCCAATGGAACAAGAAAAAGGAATCGTGAGGTTCCTTAAGGTAAAACAAAAAAATTTTAATTGGTTGTTTTACTTTGGTTCTAATGTTTTAATATGTAAAAAATTAAATATATGAGTGAATAATTATCAAAAATTTGGTAATTTTTTAAATTTTAGCAAAATCAAATTCTATAGAAACTATTTGATATATGATAATCTGCAATTGAATCAAAAAGAAAACTATTATATTTATTATTCTTTAATAATTTTTAATAATTTAATTATCAAATTATAATATTTTATTCTTATACTTAATTATTATCATTAAAAATTATTTATTTTTTAGAGAGGAGAAAAAATTTAATAAATATGAAGGTAAGTATAATTGTTCCAGTATATAATTCAGAAAAGTATTTAAAGGATTGTTTGGATTCTTTAGTTAACCAAACATTAGAGGAAATTGAAATAATCGCTATTGATGATGCATCTAGTGATAAAAGTTTAGAAATATTAAAAGAGTATGAAAAGAAATATCCAAACAAAATTAGAGTTTATGCTAATACTAAAAATTTAGGGCAAGGGGCTACTAGAAATAAAGGAATTAAACTTGCAACAGGAGAATATATTGGCTTTTTAGATAGTGATGATTATGTGAATTTTAATATGTATGCCAAAATGTATGAAATGGCTAAAAAAAATAATAATCCTGAGATTATAACAACAGGATTAGTTTTTACCAAAAATAATGATTATTTAACTAATAATTTTAAGGGCATATTTCAAACAAATGGTAGTGTTCTTAATATAGCTGATAATCTTAATGTAATATTAGATGAATCTCCATCTGTATGTAATAAATTATTTAGGAGTGATACGATTAAAAATGCTCCATTTATTGAAGGAAAAATGTGGGAAGATGTTGCTTTTACTTATGCTAAAATGTTTAAAGCAAAAAGAATATTAAAATTTAATGATGCTGATTATTTTTATCGTCGTAGAGCAAATGAAGGAGTTTCTTCCCAAAATAATCAATTTAATGCTCATTTATTTGATATTTTTGAAGTTTGTGATTATTTGGAAAAAGAACTAAAAGAAGCAAATAAATATGAACAGTATGAGTATTATGTAAGATATATTCAGTCAACATATTCAATGTATAGGGTAACAGAAATTTTTTCTTGGAATATAGATGAAAACACAAAACAAAATTTAGTTGATAAAATGTGTAAATTAATAGTAGAAAAATATGGTGATTGGCGAGTTTATCCAGAAGAACTTTTATCTAGTAAGGTTGGAATTATTGAACTGGAAAAACTAAATGAATATTTTAAAAAGTCAAAGAGTTATAAATGAATGTTAAACAGTTGTATTGGTGTTCTTAATAATTTTTAATAAATTATATAAAAAATAATAATAATTATTGTGTATCATTTTAAATGAATGGGAAAGAATTATTACAAAATAATTAAGTAAGATGGTAATGATTTATGGATGTATTGTCAATTTTATTAAAACTGTGTGGGTATTGTTCTAATAATAGTATTTATTATTGTTGGTATTAAACTGATTCTTTTATTAGATAATATAAATTTAATTACTAAAGATATCCAGAGTGATATTGAAAATTATAAAAATAAATTATCACCTATAATTAAGGTCTATGATTATTTTGTATCATTTATTCAAAAATTCATTAATTTTTTCAAAAATAAATAGGAGGTAAAAAATTATGAAAAAAAGAGATGTTGGAATGATTGTAGCAGGAGTAGCAGTTGGTACAGGATTAGGAATATTACTTGCTCCAAAAAGTGGAAAGGATACAAGAAAAGAGCTAAATGATAAGATACAATCTTTATTGGATAAAATAAAAAATATCGAACCTAATGAAGTAAAAAAAGAAATTAATTTTAAAGTAAAAGCCCTAAAAGAAGATTTAAATGAACTGGATAAGGAAACTGTTTTAGAAAATGCGAAAAAGAAATCAAAAGAAATAATAGCTAAAGCAGATGAACTTGTTAGGTTAGCTCATGAAAAAGGAATTGAAAAATTAGAAAAGAGTACAGATGAAGTACGCAAAAAGGCTATTGATGTTACTAAGGATGTCCTTGAAAAACTAGAAAGTAGTGAAAAAGTATAACATCAAAAACGACTATGAAAATTATGCTCCAAGCAAAATAATTCAAAAAATATAATTAAATAACAATTATTGTGGTGCATATTCAAATAAGGATATGTACCTTTCTTTTTTGAAAGTAGGTATTTTATGATTCGAGTATTACAAATTTTTTTCTTAGTATTTATAACTTATTCCTTTTTAGGATGGTGTATTGAAGTAATATTAAAATTTATTCAATACAAAAGATTTATCAATCGAGGATTTTTGATTGGACCATATTGTCCTATATACGGATGGGGAGCATTGTTAATGACTATACTCTTGCAAAGATATAATAATAATAATCCTGTAGTGTTATTGGTATTAGGAATGATTATTTGTTCAATACTTGAATATTTTACTAGTTATGTATTAGAAAAGATTTTTAAAGCCAGATGGTGGGATTATAGTGATAAAAAATTTAACATTAATGGTCGAATATGTTTAAATACCATGATTCCGTTTGGAATAGGTGGCGTATTAATTGTTCACTATATTAATCCTATTTTGTTCAATTTATATAGTAGTTTTAATAATATTACGATAAATGTTATAACATTAATACTTTTCTTAATTTTTCTAATTGATAATATTGTTTCATTTAATGTTTTATCCTTGATTAGAAAAGATAATAAATTACTTGAAAAAGATAATACAGAAGAGATGTCTAAAAAAGTGATTGAAAAAATTAAAAATAGTGGTATTTTAGCAAAAAGACTTTTATTTGCTTTCCCCAACTTTCACCATATTAATATTGTAATTGGCCATGCAAAGTTAAAATTTAAACATAAAAAAGAAAAATAGAAGATGAACAAACGAAAATAATCAAAAAAACCGAAGCAAAATAGAAAAAGTTGAAGAAAAATATAAGAAAAAATTAAAAAAAAAATAAGAGCAAAATCTAATCAATAGATTATAAAAGTAAGGAATAGATATAAATAAAATATTAAAATAGTATGAACTACTATTTTTTAATTAAAAAGCTATTGAAAGAAATTTTCCAATAGCTTTTTTAGAAAGGAGTTGTAAGTATGTATATTTTGTCCAAATTGCATAAATACAACTTGCAAAGACATCAAAACTTCTTTGCAAATTAATTTTACCACTAAAACAATATAAAAAATAGTTTATATACCATATTTTAATAATTCTTAATAATTTAATAATCATTATTTAATTTTTTCTTTCTATAATTTAGACATATGGAGGTTTTTACAAATGAGACGTAAAGTAGTAAAGTTTAGCAATAAATTAGGATATGGTTTTATAAAAGCAAAAGAATGTGAAAAAGATATCTGTTCATTATTTGGCTATTAGGCAAAAAGGATATAAAATGCTAAGTAGAGAAGAATTAGTAGATTTTGATAAAGATGCTATAAAAGCATTAAATGTAAGAAAGTAGTTAGAGGAAAGAATATAATGGGAAAATCATATAACCATACGAGGTGATTGATTTATGGACTATTACAAAATGTATGTAGAAAATGAAGGAAAGTATGTAAATGTCAATAACCAAAAATTCAAAAAAATTATTGAACTATTTGGGATAAAAACGGGAATCATTAAATTAGATGTGATAAAAAATTATCAACATGATTACCCGTATGTGGAATTGTACTATAATTTAAGAGATTTTGTATTAACAAAATATCCAGAGTATACTTCGTTATTTTATGAAATGTTAAATCAAGCTGGATTTTCAATGGATGATGATATATTTTTAGCTATGAGAACTATTGGTAGCTTATCAGATTCAACAATTGATAAAAATATTAAAGATTATTTTCTTTTATCACCATATATTGATAATATAACAATTTCGAATGGTAAATTTAATATTTATAGTAATAAATTTGGAGAATATTCTTTTTATTCAATCTATCATTATTTAAAAAGTAATGAAACTGCAATGGATATTTTAAAAAATTATAGGGTTCAAAGTTATTGCCATCATGCTTCTTGGGAACTCATAAAATATCTTGATGATGCAAATTTAGTTACTTGTTTATTACCATCATATTTTGATGGAAATTATTATCATACACTAATTCGTGATAAAAATGGATTCTACATTGATGTAGTTTATGGATGTGTTTATGATAAAGAAATAGGAGAAAAAATATTTGCAAATAAAATAGTATCTGATGTCAAAAAGGAAGATTTAGATTCACTATTAGAAATTGCTAAGCAAGAAGAAAGTGGAGAATCGAAAAGAGAAGAAATTCCCTCAGCACTTCTTTTGACCTTACATAATCAGAACAAAAGAGTTAGTATAAAAAGATAGAAAATGAAAAAAAGTAAAACGATTATTATAACAATAAAAAATTTATTCATAGTTCTTTTATTTATAATTATAAAACGAATAGAATATGGAATTTAAAATTTAAAATGAAAAACAGTAGGTTAATTTAAGTTAGGAAATCCCGAATGGAAATCCCGTTTTTACTAATTGATAATCAATAAAGATAAACTTTATTGGGCAAATAATGTTAAAAAATATGAAATAAAAAATCAAGAGTCAAGATAAACTCACTTAGTTCGCTCTTGATTTTTTATTATCATATCTTTCATATTCAATTGAACAATGGGAATATGATGTAAATCCAATAAATCTAAAATGTAATCTCCAAGATCTTCTTCTAAAAGTTGTAAGGGAGTTTTAAAATTCTTTTTTGGTCTAGGATAATTATTTAAACGATTAATAATATCTAAAATGTCATCACTAGACAATAGAGTAATATCAAAACCTTTTTTTATTAACCATCTTAAAAGAATATGATTATTTTCAATATGGGGTTTTTCATAGGAAGCATAAGTATGTGTATAATGAATTTCCATTCTTTTATTTAAATCTTCATGAATAGATTTTTCTAATAAATCAAAATCAAGGAATTCACAACCATTATCAGGAATCGCTTTTCTAAAAAGAACATAAAAATAACAATCCAGTTTATCTTCTAACATATCTAAAATTTTACCAATTTCTTCCTGTGTTTTACTTTTAATTTTAAAACCAAGCATTAAAGAGAAACAAGGAAACATAATAGTAAATAATAATTCACCACCTTTAATGCCTTCTACAGTATCTAATTCAACAATACCAAGAGGTCTATTTTCTCTTTCTTCTTTTGATAAATCTTCAATACTTCTACCATTTAATTGATGCCCTTTAATTGCATTTCTTTTTTCAGTATTAGTTCCATATCTAACTCTAGAAACTTTATTTCTTAGATCCAAATTACAACAATCTAATAATCCTTTATCAATCCAAGAATATACAGTAGGAGTAGAAACTTTGAACATTGAAAATTTATTGGGAAGAGTATTTATAATTACCTCAGGAGAGATACCATTTTTGATTAGAATGGACAGATAATCCTTAAACTCTTCTGGAAAAGAATCAACTTTAGTACCAATACGAGAAACTCTTTGGACAGCATTATGCATTTTAATAGCAGTTTCAGCGTGATATTTAAGCTTAACTTTTTTACATTTAAAATACAAATCACAACCATTGCAAATATTATGATTCTTCTTTAATAATTCACAATCAATAGCTACTTTATAATTTGGACATACTTTAACTGCATAAGAGCAATATTTGCATTGAGAACATTTAACTTTATCTCTAATATTTTCGCAAAGATATTTTTGATGACAATTCTCTTTGTTTAAACAATTGAAACATTTTCTTGCTTCACCGAAATAGGAAGAATATTTTTTAATTTCTTTCCTAATTCCAGAAGGATCTTTACTTAATAATCTAGCTATTTCAGCAGGAGACTTTCCCTCATTTAAATAGAATTCAATATTTCCTATTTCCAAAATAGATAAATTTTTGTTAGAATAATTACGACCCATATATTACCTCCATTCATAATTTTCGGAACAAAAATTATTGTAACACAAGGTTATATATGGGTTATTTTTATTTCGGGATATCCTAATTTAAATTTATACTTATTCGGGATTTCATTATTTTAAGTTACAAATGAAAAACAGTAATATTTAGATAGCAAATAAGTGGTATAATAATTATATTAAAGAAGGTGATAATTTTGAAAAAAGTTTTAATAGTTGATGATAATACGGATATATCAGAACTTATAGCTTTAATATTAAAAAAAGAAGAGATTGATTCCAAAATAGTTAATAATCCTCTTCTAGTTCCAGAACTAATTAAAACTGAACATTTTGATTTGATTTTGTTAGATATAATGATGCCTGAAATGTCTGGAACAGAGTTATGTGCTAAAATTAGAAATGATGTAAATATTCCTATTATATTTTTAACAGCAAAAACTGAACTTTTAGATAAAATGCTAGGATATGAAATAGGTGGAGATGATTATATTACTAAGCCATTTGATAATACCGAACTAGTGTTAAAAATTAAATCACATTTACGACTTAAAGATCGTTCAAGACAAAGTAATAACGAAAAAACAATTGTTATTGGTGATTTGGTTTTAGATAAAGAAAGTTTTGAAGTTAAACAAAATGGTGTCAAATTAGATCTTACCACAAGAGAGTTTGAATTATTAAAATATTTTATGGAAAACGCTGGAATAGCACTTTCTAAAGAACAAATTTTCGAAGCAGTATGGGGAAATGAATATGGTGATATCGGTACGGTAGCAGTTAATATTAAAAGTTTGCGAGATAAACTAAAAGATAATGATAAGTATATTATAACGGTTTGGGGATATGGTTATAAATTTTTGAGGAAAAGCAATGAAGAATAGGCGACTGGAAACAAGATTTATATTTGCTGTTATTATTGGAAGTGTTGCTAATATTATAACATTAGTATTGTGGCTTACATTTAGAATCTACCCTATAATTCCTAAAGTTGAAACTTTAAAATCGGAAATATTTAATAATGAAATAGAAGAAAAGTATGTTTCTTATGAAGATATGTTAACAGATATAAATGAAACAGCAGAGAAACATGATTTAATTATAAATATTGAGGATACATCGGGAAAAACTTTAACAGATAATAAAATAAAAATTGATGTTCCTTTAATAACAAAAATGATAGAAACAACGGATGATACTTATTTGATAAAAATATATTTTGATAACCATAGCAATGTATCAAGGGCAATACTAGAATTAGTTTCTATACAAATAATAATAGTCATTATCATTCTTTTTATAACATTTATATATACAAGGCAAATCGTTTTAAAACCAATTAACACTTTAATAGGTGATATTAGAAACTATAAGTTTGGTAAAAAGCCGAAAAAAAGACCTTTGAATACGGAATTTGATTTGATTGCAAATGAATTTGCTGATTTGACTGATAGATTGGAGGAAGAAAAAACTGAACAAACTAGAATCATTGCTAGTATTTCTCATGATATTAAAACTCCTCTTACTTCTATTATTGGCTATTCTAATTTATTAAAAGACCAAAAATTAAGTGAAGAATCTAAAAAATATAATGAAAAGATAAATGAAAAAGCGATAAATATTAAAGATATATTAGCAACTTTTGATGATTACTTATTAAATCAGGAAAAAATTGAGCTAAAACCTACTTTAGTGCAAGTTAAGGATATAGTAAGTGAATTAAATAATGATTATAAAATCGAATTAGATAACAATAACATTACATTTACAGTTACTACTAATATACCAGAAGAATATCTTAATGTTGATACATTAAAAATAAAAAGAATTTTTTCTAATATGATTTCTAATAGTGCAAGGTATTTAAAAAATGGTGGGAAAATATTAATTGATATTTCTTCCTATAAAGAATATATAAAATTTACTGTTAAAGATAATGGACCAGGAGTTAATGAAAAAATAATAGATAAAATATTTGATCCATTATTCACTACTGACAATTCAAGAAAAATATCTGGATTAGGGTTATCTATTTGCAAAGAATTTATTGAAATGCACGGTGGAACATTAAAAGCATATAACGACCATGGATTGACATTAGAATTTTTAATACCTAAATATAAAAATGAAAAAAATAATACAGAAAAATGATGATAATAGAAATGACTGGTTTACCAGTTGTTTTTTATAAAAAAGATATATTTTAATAATTCTTAATAAATTCATAAGAAAATAATAAATATGATTTAATACAATCATTATGACGTGAATATAATGGAAATAAAAATTATTGGAAAAAATTCTAGTAATAGAATGAAATTAATGAAAAATATAGAAAGGGCATCATCTAATATTGAAGAAAAAATAGATATAACATTATTAGAAGATGAAAAATCTTTAACTAAATATAATATTACTAATTCTCCGGCATTAGTTATAGCTGAAAAGGCTGTAAGTCAAGGAAAGGTTCTAAATGAAAAAGAAATAAAGAATTATATTAAATTACTTAGTTAGGAAGGAGATAACATGGATTATTATTTTATATCTTATGGTTTAACATTACTTGCGTTTATCTTGTCAACAATAGCTCAAATATATGTTACAACTACATATAAAAAATACAATGGCTATAAAAATGAAAGAAATATAACTGGAGCTGAAGCAGCAAGAGAGATATTAAATAAAAATTCTTTAAATGATGTAAAAGTAGTTGAAATAGGGGGATATTTAACCGATCATTATGATCCAAGAAAAAAAGAAGTGCGATTATCAACGAATAATTATCGAGGAACTTCTATTTCTAGTGTTAGTGTTGCTTGCCATGAATGTGGCCATGCTATACAAGATAAAGTTGGCTATGTGTTTATGCGAATAAGAGCCTCACTTATTCCTTTTGTTCATTTTTCTTCTTATGCAGGATATATAGCAATTGTTCTAGGAATACTATTTAGTTCTCTTAATTTAATTTGGATAGGTATTGGATTAGAACTTATTATCTTATTATTTCAAATTATTACATTACCAGTAGAAATTGATGCTAGTAAAAGAGCTTTAAAAGAGTTGGATTATTCTCACTTTTTTAAAAGTTCAGAATTAAAACACGGTAAAAATGTACTTGTTGCAGCAGCACTTACTTATGTTGCTAGTATAGCATCAACATTGCTTGAAATTTTAAGATTAATTTTATTGTTTGGGAGAAGAGATGACTAATAAAATGAAAAATCAGGTAAAAGAATTTGAAAAAATGTATTATATTATGAAACCGCTCGAAAACAATTGGAAACAGATAACATATATGAAATTATTTCAAAAATCAAAAACAATAAAAAGGTAAAAATATAAATGACAAGATTAATAAAACAAATAATAAGTTAACATTTTTATATGAGCAGACTCTATATAAAGTTTGCTTTTTTCAAGAGATAATTGATGTATAAACATATGATAATAAAAAAATAAGCATAATATAATTTATTCTATTCAATATAATTATAATGAATTTTCCATAAATAAAGATTCGAGGAGATGACAATGATAAATGATGAGGAATTAATATTTCTAAAAAATAATAAATTGTTTAACGAATGGTATTCTTATGTTAAAGATATACTAAAAAGTGAAGAATTTGAAAAAAGAAAACTATATATACATTCATGATGATTCGGTATATCATCATTGTATACTTGTTTCTTTCAAAAGCTTTTTGATAGCAAAAAAAATAAATGCTAATGAAAAACTATGTGCAATAACTGGATTATTACATGATTTTTATCCTAAAGCATGGCAATATAATGAAGAATTATATAAAAAGTATCCTGAGTGTTTAAGAACTAAAAAAAAGCATTTTTAGAATGCATGGTTTTGTTCATGCAAAAGAAGCATCAGAAAATTATCAAATTTATTATTCTAATATGATTGATAAAAGGATTACGAATGCGATTAAAAATCACATGTTTCCTTTAACAATTGTACCACCATTATATATAGAGGGATGGATAGTATCACTCGCAGATAAAATGATAACTGTTAAAACTATTAATATTAAGACTATACCTAAATTAATTGGTTTAAAAGAAAAGGGAAAATTATTACAAAAAAAATAAGAAATTATAAAGTTCCATAGATTTTATTAAATAATATAATATAATATAATGAAATTCCCTAATTATATCATTTAATAATTTTTAATAAATTTATAATACTTTTCTAATAAAATAGTGCTATATTATTATTTCAGGAGGTAAAAATATGAGAAAAATAACTGATTTTATTGTAAAAGGACGATATGTCTTTTTAGCAATTTTTATATTAGCAGCATTCTTTAGTTTATATTTATCTAAGAAGGTAAACATAAATGATGATATTATGAAATATCTTCCTAAAACAAGCGAAACGAAAATCGGTAAAGATATTATGGATGAAGAATTTGCTGAACAAGATTCTTCAGTACTTAATGTTATGTTTAAAGGTTTACGAGATAGTGAAAAGGAAGATACTTTAAAAAAATTGCAAAGTATTGAGGGTGTAAGTTCTGTTCTTTATGAAAATACAGAAGAATATAATAAAGGCAAATACACTTTATATGTTTTAAATGTAGATGATTACGACCATTCGGAAACTGCCACGAGTGTTTATAATTATGTTAAAGATAATTTTAGAGTTTCAGGAATGAGTGGTTCTATATATGATGAAAATAAACCAATATTACAATTATGGATTGTAATTTTGGCAATAGCTTGTGCAATGATTATTTTAATCCTATTAAGTGATTCTTATGTTGAACCATGGCTATACTTAATTTCTATAGGAATCGCTGTATTTATTAATAAAGGCACGAATATTATGTTTGATAGTGTATCCTCTATTACAAATTCAATTGTTGCTATATTACAACTTGCTTTATCTATGGACTATTCAATTATGTTATCTAATCGATATAAGCAAGAAAAATTAACTCATAGTAATAAAATAGATGCTATGAAAGAAGCACTATATCATTCTTTTAAAGCCATATCCAGTAGTTCAGTTACAACAATTGTAGGTTTAGTTGCTCTTGTATTTATGAGTTTTACCATTGGTAAAGATTTAGGATTTGTTTTAGCCAAAGGGGTATTATTAAGTTTAGTTAGTATTTTCTTTTGTTTACCAGCATTACTTTTAATCTTTGATAATTTGATTGCTAAAACAAAAAAGAAAAGCCCTAAATTTAATTTAACAGGATTAGGAAAATTTATATACAAGACTAGGTATGTCCAAATGGTTTTAATAGTTATATTGTTTGTTGGGGCTTATTTTCTAAAAGGAAATATTGGGATACTTTATACAGGTTCAGAGCAAGATAAAGTTGGAAAAGTTTTTCCAACAACAAATCAAATTGCTATAGTATATAACAATAAATATGAAGAATTAATAACAGATTATTGTAAAAAACTAGAGCAAGATAAAAACATAGACCAAACATTATGTTATTCCAATACTATTAATGAAAAACTAGCTTACAATGAATTAAATAGAAAGTTTGAAGATTTAGGACAAGATACCCAAATAGAAGAGTATCTAATAAAACTGATTTATTACAATTATTATAATAAAGACGCTAATAATAAAATGACATTAAATGAATTTATTTCCTTTATTAAAAGAGACATTTATACGAATGATAATTTTAGTGATTCGATAAATCAAGATACGAAGGATAATTTAGAAATACTCGAAAATTTTACATCATCCTCTTTAATTAACAAAAAGAGAAGCACAAAAGAAATTGCTGATATTTTAGGAATGAATGAAGATGATGCCAAAAAAATCTTGATTTATTATAATAGTAAAAATGTTGATGCTAAAATGACTATTAAAGAATTTGTTAATTTTATGCTTAATGATGTTGCAAATGACAAAGAGTATTCAGCAAGTTTAGATGGAGCAACTATTTCAAAATTAAAACAATTGCAAAAATTCGCTGATGTAAATAATATAAATAAGAAGATGGATGCAAGTGAACTTTCTAGTATTTTTGGAATAGATAAAGAATTAATCTTCCAATTATTCTTATTTTATAGAACAACTATAGATAGCAATACCAAAATGACTTTAAATGAATTTGCTAATTTTGCTTTACATATGTCTAGTAATGATGCTTATAAAGATATGTTTGATGAAAATACAATTGAGTTATTAACACTATTGCAAAGTTTAAGTAATGAACAGATTATCAATACCACATTAGATGAAGAAAATATGCTTGTAACATTACAAAAATTGAATTTTAAAATAGATAATAATACTTTATCAAATATATATATTATGTATACTGGTTCTACAAGTAATACTAGTTTAAATAAAACTCAGTTATGGGGTATCATAAATGCTATGGAATTAGATAGTGAACATAGTGAAACAAAAGAAACTTTACAAATGATAATGACAAACTTAGAGGATAATGAATATACTTTAGAACAATTATCTAAAATTTTTCCAGCAGAATATAAAACATTCATCAATATGATTTATGGTAGTTATGATAAAAATCAAGGAAATATAAAATCAATGTCTATTAAGAATTTAATCAATTTCTTATATGATTATAAAGAAGATTCTTTCGTTGCTCCAAGCTTAAAAGGTAACGAAACAACTTTAAAATTAGCCTATACAATTGTGAATGCGCTAGATAAATACGATTCTAAAACGATGAGTCAAATAACGAATACTGACCCAAAACAAATATCCATGATTTATGGAGTATATGATTATAATAATGAAACAACAGCAATGACACCTTTAGAACTTACAAATCTAATATTAAATAATAAAGATAACGAGTTATTAAAGGGTAAAATATCTAATAAAGAGATTAGTGAACTATCTTTAGTTAAAGAAGTAATGACATCAACACTCAATAATACCAAATACACATCTTCTAGTTTAAGTTCATTACTTAATATAGATAATAATACTATGAGTTTATTGTTTAGTTTATATAATTCTAAATATATACAATCAAATCAAGATATTTCATTATATAATTATGTTCAATTTATTGTTAAAGATGTAATGAATAACAAAGATTATTCAGCAAAATTTGATGATGTAAAAAAAGAAAAATTAACAACGATTCATGATATAATGAATAAATCTTTAAATAGTATAAAATATACATCTACGGAAGCATTTACATCATTGGATACATTAAGTGATAATTTAGATAAAAATCTTGTGGATTTAATATATATGTACTATGGAAGCAATAAAGAATATGATGATTCATGGAAAATGACAATTGAAGAATTTATCAATTATTTAAATTCTGATATTTTAACTGATTCAAGATTTGATGATTTTATAAATTCTGAAAAAAGAACAACAATTACTGATTCTAAAAAAACAATTGATAAATCAAAAGATTTAATAGTATCGGATAAATATTCAAGAGTTGTATTAAATACAAAATATGCTGCTGAAGATGAAGATACTTATAAGTTTATTAATTCTATTCAAGATGAAATAGGTAATAATGATGGTATATACATTGTGGGAAATTCTCCTATGGCAGTAGAAATGAATAAAACTTTTAATAATGAATTAAATAAGATTACAATTCTAACCATGATATTTATATTTATTGTTGTCGCAATAACATTTAAGGACTTAATTATTCCGTTTGTTTTGGTGCTTATTATTCAAACTGCTGTGTATTTAACTATGAGTGCAATTTCCATTACAGGAGGATCAGTATATTTCATATCTTTATTGATAGTTCAAGCAATATTAATGGGAGCGACAATAGATTATGCCATTGTTTATACTTCTTATTATCGTGAATCAAGATTAACAATGGGAATTAAAGATTCGGTAATTAATGCTTATAATAAATCAATTCATACCATAATTAGTTCTTCATCAATATTAATAATTGTTACACTAGTAGTAGCAGGATTTGCTTCAGCTATTGCTGCTAAGATATGTGAAACTATTTCTCAAGGTACATTTGCATCAGTAATATTAATTCTATTTGTATTACCTGGTGTACTTGCTACTACAGATAAAATAATTTGTAAAAAAGGATATTATAAAGAACATAATTAGGTATAAATTAGAAAAAGTATGAAATCATTTAAGAGAAATTTTTATAATTATGAAGAATCATAGTGCTTTAAAGAAGTTAATACAAGTGAAAAAGTCTGAAATAATTGATGCTTTAGCAAGTAAAACTGGACTAACGAAAGAGATGTAACGGCAATGTTTAATAATAGCCCGGGTTTAAACAGGCCAGACGAAAATACTCATTCCTCATGGAAAGGTGTTAGTTTTGATTAGTGTAGCAATACACTATTTTTTAAATAAAGAAGCAGAAGCAAATAAATAATGTTAAATTCATTTGACTTTCCTTTTTATTTCATTTATATTAATGGTAAGAGTAGGTGGTTAAATGCTACGAAACAATCGAGGACAAGCATTAGTAGAATATGTTTTAATTATTGCTCTTATTAGTGTTATTGTCGTTTCACTAGTAAGTTACTTTGGTGGGTATTTAAAAGATTCTATTACCAAAACGTCTTGTTCTTTAGTCGATCAAGAATACGTTTCAGGAGCAAAACCAGGAGAAGGAACTTGCCAAGAAAAAGATGCGTAAGGACTTTCCATTACGTTTTTTTAAATCTTATCGGAAAGTTCTTAAAACACCTGAAAAATGTCTTGAAAACAATTGTTGGTCGTTATATAATTATTTTGTAAAGCAAAAAAATAGTGATTGCTTATCAATAGGGATATCAATGCCAGTATAAATATTAGGGCAGAAGGTTAATTAAAAGAAAAGCAAAAGTGAAAAAAAGAAAGTACGGTGGCGACCATCGGAAGTCTGGTATAATGTGTTCAAACTAGAAGGGGTAGTGATATGTTAGTAAAAAAACATAACGGACAAGCATTAGTTGAATTTGTCATTCTTTTACCCATTTTTATTTTTATGTTGTTTAGCATTATTGATTTTGGCAAAATATTGTATGTAAAAAATAATTTAGAAAGCAAAATGGATGATGCTATTACGTTATATCAAAATGGACATTCTGAAGAAGAAATCACAGAGAAAATGAATTTAACCAAAGAAAAAGTAATTCTTACTATAGAAAAAGAAGACCAAAAAAGAATTTTTTCTTTAAATAAAGAAGTGCCGATTTTAACACCAGGATTGAATTTTATTTTGAAAAATCCTTATGAAGCGAGTGCTAAAAGAGTGATTTATGATGAATAAGCATGGGCAAACATTAATCTTATTTGTTTTACTTCTTCCACTCTTACTTTTATTACTGGCATTTGTTGTGGATGTAGGAACAATATTATTAGAAAAAACAAAGTTGGATAGTACACTTAGAACGGTTTTAAAAACAACGTATAAAGAAAAAGAAGAAGCAGATTATAATGAAAAAGTTATAACGTTATTAAAAGAAAATAAAATACCAACTGATGCAATGCAAATCGAAGTAAAAGAAAATTACGTTCGTATTACCATTCATTATGAAAAAGAAAGTATATTTGGTAAAGTTATTGGTATTGATGCTTACCCAATAAAAAGTACATATCGCATCAATAACGAATTAAAAGTTATAAAAGAATAGAGGGATTAGTATGTCAAAAACAAAAGGAAAATCGATGTGTATTTTCTCTTCAAAAGGTGGAGTTGGAAAAACCATTACCGCGATTAACTTAGCAGGAGTCTTTGAACATTTAGAAAAGAAAGTATTGCTACTTGACTTAGATTTATCGAGTGGTGGCATTAGTATGGCTTTAAATCGTCCTTTTGAGAAAACTATTTTTAATTTTGTCGATGACTACAATAACAATCGTTATGAAGAATTTAAAAATTATGTAACCAAATATGATGAATATATTGATATTTTACCTTGTCCAAAAGATCCTAGGCAATGTAATAAGATTGATGCTAAATACATGGATATTTTAATTGATAAAGCGGAGTCTAATTACGATATTGTTCTTATTGATACGAGTCATATTTTAAATGAAATCAATGTAACGACTTTGGATAAAGTAGATCGTATTTTATTTGTGTTATCCAATGATCCTTTGGATTTAAAAAATATGAAATCTTTGATGAGTATTTTTAAAGATTCGAATACAACCAATTACAAGATTCTTTTAAATAATAGTCGTGATCCTTATAAAGATTATTTCTCTATCTTTGATATTAAAAATATTATAAAAGCCAATATTGATTATACGTTGTCCAATAATTTTTATATTAAGAATATGGATAGTTATATTATGAATGGAGAGATTATCACCCTTCAAAATAAGATGGCGATTACGTTTAATAAAGATTATGAAACGTTTATGACCATGGCTCTTGATTTATTAGAGATTGGCAAGGAAGAAAAGAAAGAGGGGGAAATACATGAGTAAAACAAGTTTAATGGATGCTTTTAATATTGAAAGAAAAGTACCCAAAATAGAAAATATCTCTGATTATGAAATATTTCCCGATAAAAAGTTGTTAGATGATTTAAGAACGACGATTGTGGAAAATTTAATTGATAAAGAAATACCTGAAGATAAAGTATTGAATGAATTCATTAATGAAGAAATTGAAACAGCCATTGAAGGACATGATTTAACCAACTTGGAAAGAAGTCATTTGTTTAATTTAATTGATAATGAAATTAATGGATATGGGCCTTTAACTGAACTTTTAGAGGATAAGAATGTTACGGAAATTATGGTCAATAGTCCCAATGAAATTTATATTGAAATCGATGGACGTTTAATTAAAGATGAGAGTATTTCTTTTATTAATGACGAACATATTGTTAGGACGATTGAAAGATTAATTGAACCTTTAGGAAGAACCATTGATACAGCAAATCCTATGGTTGATTCTAGACTTTTAGATGGTTCGCGTATTAATGCAGTGATTCCACCCCTTTCTACAAAAGGACCAGTCATTACCATTCGTAAGTTTAAAGAAACGATGCAAAGTGTTGAAGATTTAATTCGTATTGGCTCTTTAACTCCTTATATGGCAAGATTTCTAGAAGCTGCTGTAAAGGGAAAACTCAATATTATTGTTTGTGGAGGAACGGGTAGTGGAAAAACAACGCTTTTGAATATTTTGAGTGGTTTTATTAATCCTTTGGAAAGAATTATTACGATTGAAGATGCCGCCGAGTTAAGATTGCATCAAAAACATGTAATTTCTTTAGAAACAAGAGTAACCAATTACGATAGTGATGGAGAAATTACGATTCGAGACTTGGTAAGAAATTCTCTTCGTATGAGACCAGATCGCATTATTGTTGGAGAAGTACGTGGAAAAGAAGCTTTTGATATGTTACAAGCCATGAATACTGGTCATGATGGGTCTTTAACTACGATGCATGCGAATGGTGCTCATGATGCTTTAAATCGACTTGAAACTATGGTATTAATGAGTGGTCTTGATATTCCTATTAAAGCGATTCGTGAATACATTACGAGTGCTATTGATTTAGTTGTCAATATTGAAAGAATGAACGATGGTAAAAGGAAAATTACTTCCATCTCAGAAATCGATGGCTTTTATGAAGATCAAATCAAGCTAAAAGAAATTTTTAGTTTTAATCAAATTGGTTTAACGGAAAACGGGGAAGTAGATGGAGAATTTGTTTTACATGACTTTATACCGAAAGTTTATAAAAAAATTACTTCCCGTGGTATTTATGATTTAGAGGATATCTTTAAAGAAAAGAAAACCAAAAGTAAAGAATAAAGAAAGGAGTGCTTAAAATGCCAAAAATGGTTCCAATATTTCTTTTAATGCTTGCCATGCTCTTTGGCATTCTATTACTTGTTTTTGTCATTGTAAATGAAATGCAAGAAGCAAAGTTAAGTAGACGTTTTGATGCGTATAGCTTGCATACCAGTGAAGAACAAGTACAATCCATTTTTGATCAATTTTTTGCTTGTATCAACTCCTTTTTAAAGAGATGGGGGCGTGTGTTAAAAAAATCCCGTCTTTTAAGTCGATATGCTTTAAAATATGAAAAGTATAGTGTTTATGAAAATCAAGAAGAAAGAGAACCAATTTATTATGTGGCATTAAAATTCTTTTTAGGATTCTTAGCGATGTTCTTAAGTGTTATTGCTTCTTTTTTAAGAACCAAACATGTCTTACTTCTTTCATCAGTTTTGGCTTTTCTTCTTTTCTTTTTCTTACCCGATATCCTGTTCTTTTTAGAATTTCAAAAGAAAAAGAAGCAAATTGAACAAGATTTAATGAAAGCCGTTATGATTTTAAATAATAGTTTTAAATCAGGTAAGAATATTATGCAAGCGATTGTAACCGTAAAAAATGAACTCGATGGACCAATCTCTGATGAATTTAAAAAAATTTATTTAGATATGACGTATGGTCTTAGTTTAGAAGTGGTATTTCAACGTTTTTATGAACGAGTAAAACTAGAAGATGCCAAATATATTGCTTCTTCTTTAACGCTTCTTAATAAAACTGGAGGAAATATTACTAATGTGTTTTCTTCTATTGAAAAATCTTTTTACAATAAGAAAAAAATGCGTGACGAGTTAAAAAGTATCACTGCATCTAGTTTATTTGTTTTTCGCTTGTTGGTGGTGTTACCTCTTGTTTTTACCGGTTTCATTCTTTTATTAAATCCAACGTATTTTAATCCGTTATTTTCTTCTTTTGCTGGATGGTGTCTTTTTGGGATATTACTTTTATTCTATTTTGCTTATATTTGGATTATTAAGAAAGTTTTAGAGGTGAAAATGTAATGAAAAATAGAGCCTTTTATCATATTTATCCGAAAAAAACCATCGAAAGAATCGAAAAAAAAGTCAATTACTTAGGGTTTACTAAAAAAATGGATTGTTTTACCTTTTTAAATTTTCGTTTTCTTACTTGTTTTCTCCTTTTTATTGTTATTTTGTTTTTTACAAAGTATGGTGTTGTTTTAGCGTTTATAATTTCCTTTCTTTTCTATGTGTTAAGTGAACGCTTGCTACTTGATGAAAAGATTAAAAAAAGAACGAAAAAACTAGAGAACGAAGCTTTATTTTTCTTTGAAATTTTAAGTTTAACGTTAGAAACCAATCCCTATTTAAAAGGAGCTTTGGAATTGACTACCAAAAATATCGATAGTGAACTTTCTTTAGAATTTCAAAAGACTTTATCGGATGTGAAAATGGGAAAAAGTTTTTCAGAAAGTTTAATTCTCATGAAAGAAAGAATACCAAGTGAAGCTATTAATAACATTCTTTTAACCCTTACTGAATCTAGTATTTATGGCAATAACATTCAAGAAAGTTTAAACAATCAAATTGATTATTTAAGAGAAAAGAAAATGCTCGAAATCAAAGCAGAGATTTCTAAACTTCCCACAAAAATTAGTGTCATTTCGGTTTTATTCTTTGTTCCTATCATGTTACTCATTATTTTAGCGCCTGTCTTACTTGATTTCTTCCTTCCCTAAGAAAATGGTGCTTTTTTCTTGCATTTTTTTAAAAAATAGGTATAATATTTCAAAAAAAAGGAGGGAGATTATGGCGTTAACGGAAGAAGAAATTATGTATCGAAGAAAATATCACTATGTTAAAATGCCTGATGCTGTTTTTAAAAAAATATTTAGTGAAGCAAAAAAAGGAGATAATACAGCAGATACACTTCATGCTTATATGATGAATTATGTGAAAAAGAATTTGGATTTCGATACGATTTTAAGTTATATCAAAACCTTAAGAATCAAAGAAGAAACCCCTACAGATAAAAAGATGGAGAAATTAGGTGGTTTCTTTGCGTTACTTAAAATGGCTGAGTATTCTTTAAAGGAAGAAGAAATTGATGTTTTATTAAATATGCCTTTATTTAATCAAGTTCTTGCTTATTGGCAAAAAGAAGGAAAAAAAGGACAGTTTTTTTATACGGAAGATCCTAATTTTAAAGCCATCAATGAAGCGTACATAAGTCTTCATACTTCGGTGAGTGAAGAAGAACTTTTAAAAGACTTTGAAACGATTGAACAAAAGTATGGAGATAATGTCCAAATCGAGGATTCTTTAAAATTGTATTTACTTGATATTGGAAAATATTCTTTATTAACCAAAGAAGAGGAAGTGGAACTTTCCAAAAGAAAAGATTTTGGAGATAAAGAAGCAAAAACAAAACTTGCTGAGCATAATTTACGCTTAGTGGTAAGTATTGCCAAACATTATTTAGGAAGAGGTTTATCTTTTCAAGACTTGATTCAAGAAGGAAATGAAGGATTATTAAGAGCTGTTGAACGTTTTGATTATCGAAAAGGGTATCGATTCTCTACCTATGCGACTTGGTGGATTCGTCAATCGATTACTCGTGCGATTGCGGATAAAGGAAGAACGATACGTATTCCAGTGCACTTAAATGAATTTATTAATAAACTTAATAAAGCGAAAAAGAATCTAACGCATGAATTAACAAGAGAACCAACCAATGAAGAGTTGGCAGTCTATTTGGGTGTTCCGAAAGATAAAATTGAAAGTGCCTTTCGCTTAAATGAAAATACCGTTTCTTTAGAAATCATGGTAGGAGAGGACGAAGATACGGCTTTAGAAGATTTTGTAGCTGATGAAAATACGATTTCTCCAGAAGATATGGCAATCAATAATTCTTTAAACAGCAATATAATGAAACTTTTAGATACTTTAACGGCAAGAGAAAAAGAAATTATCATGCTTCGTTATGGTTTAATTGATGGCAATCCAAAAACTCTTGAAGAAGTGGGAAAACGTTATAGAATCACAAGGGAAAGAGTTCGCCAGATTGAAGTAAAAGCGCTTCGAAAATTACGTGTTCCATCAAGAAGTTATCTAATAGAAGATTATATTCATGAAGATTATGTCAATAATCAAATGATTTTAGAAAAAACGAAAAAAGAACAACAAGATAGTAAGAAAAAGAAAAATTAAAAATTGTCTACTTAGTAGGCTTTTTTCTTGTATGAGAGTACAATTGTATGCTACAATGTTTTTAGGTGATAAGCATGTTTAGTTTTATTAAAGGAATTGTCAAAGAAACAGAAAAAAATTATATTACATTAGAAAATAATGGTATTGGTTATCAAATTTTTGTTGCAAATCCATTTAGTTATCCGTTAGAAGAAGAAAAACAAGTCTTTATTTATCCTTATATTAAAGAGGATGAATTTTCTTTATATGGTTTTAATACATTAGAAGAAAAAAATTTATTTTTAAGACTGATTAGCGTCAAAGGGGTAGGTCCTAAGCTTGCTCTTCCTATGTTTGCTTTAGGAAGCGTTACAGGAATTATTGATGCGATTGATCGAGAAAATATTTTATATTTGACGAAATTTCCTAAAGTAGGAGAGAAAGTGGCACGTCAAATTATCTTGGATTTAAAAGGAAAACTTGTCAAAGACGATAGTGCTCCAACGACTGGTTTTGAAGAAGTGGTAGAAGCATTGGAAAGTCTTGGGTACAAAACGGCTGATATTAAAAAAGTTCTTCCCAAACTTGATGCTTCTTTAAAAATGGAAGAGCAAATTAAAGAAGCCTTAAAATTATTATTAAAATAGAAAGGAATATTTTATGCAAGATAGAATCGTGGATGCTTTAGAAAAAGAAGAAGATGTATTTGAAAAAAATATTCGTCCGCAAAGTTTAGATGAATACGTAGGACAAGCGGAAATTAAAGAAAATTTGCGGGTTTTTATAAAGGCGGCGTTAATGCGTGAAGAACCACTAGATCACGTTTTACTCTATGGTCCTCCGGGACTTGGTAAAACAACTCTTGCGCATATTATTGCTAATGAACTTGGAAGTAATATTAAAACAGCAAGTGGTCCTTCAATTGAAAAAACGGGTGATTTAGCGGCGGTTTTATCAACCCTTGAACCTGGAGATGTTTTATTTATCGACGAAATTCACCGTATGCCTAAATTTATTGAAGAAGTTTTATATCCAGCTATGGAAGACTTTGAAATTGATTTAGTGATTGGAACGGACGGGAAAAGCAAAAATATTAAAATTGATTTGCCTCCCTTTACGCTAGTAGGTGCTACGACTCGTGCGGGGGATATTTCTTCTCCTTTAAGAGACCGTTTTGGAATTATTTCTAAGCTCGAATATTATAAATCTGAAGAGTTGCAAAGAATTATTAAAAGAACTAGTCGGGTTCTTGATATGCCAATCGAAGAAGATGCCGCGGAAGAATTAAGTAAAAGATGTCGTAAGACACCTCGTATTGCAAATCGTTTGTTTAAGCGAGTAAGAGATTTTGCTTTGGTGGAGGGCGATAGTATCATTACCAAAGAATTGACGATAAAATCTCTTGACCGATTAAAAGTAGATAAATATGGTTTAGATGCGATTGATATTGAATATTTAACGAGTTTAATTACCAAATTTAATGGTGGACCTGTTGGGGTAGAGACTATTGCCACTTCGATTGGAGAAGAAGTATCGACGGTTGAGGATGTCGTTGAACCATTTTTATTACAAGAAGGTTTTATTAAAAGAACACCTAGAGGACGTATGGCAACGGAAAAGGCGTACGACCATTTAAAAATCGGTCATAATCATTCATTATTTTAGGAGGAAAACATGAGTACAGACGAATTTAATTATGATTTACCGGAAGAGTTAATTGCTCAAACGCCTCTAAAGGACCGTACTTCTTCTCGACTTTTAGTTATGGACCGAAAAACTGGGGAATTGGAACATAAACACTTTACAGATCTTTTGGATTATTTAGAGCCAACGGATGTTTTGGTTCTTAACAATACCAAAGTAATTCCAGCAAGACTAATTGGTTTAAAAGAGGAGACGAATGCTACAATTGAATTACTTCTTTTAAAAGATTTAGGAAACGATACTTGGGAATGCTTGTCTCGTCCTTTTAAACGTTTACATGTGGGAACAAAAATTGCTTTTGGAAATCATTTATTAATTGCAGAAGTCACTGAAAAGAAAGAGGAAGGAATCGTAGTGGTTCAATTTTCTTACCAAGGCATTTTTTTAGAAATCTTAGATCAATTAGGAGAAATGCCACTTCCTCCTTATATTCATGAAAAATTAGCAGAAAAGAATCGCTATCAAACCGTCTATGCAAAAAATGTTGGTAGTGCTGCTGCTCCAACAGCGGGGCTTCATTTTACCAAAGAATTATTAGAAGAAATTAAGAAAAAAGGGATTCAAATTGTGGAAGTCACTTTACATGTGGGACTGGGAACCTTTCGCCCTGTGGAAGTAAGTGATGTTGCAAAACATAAAATGCATAGTGAGTATTACGAAATGACCGAAGAAGTTGCTGAAATTTTAAATAAGGCTAAGAAAAACGGACAACGCATTATTGCGGTTGGTACAACTTCTACGAGAACTTTAGAAGCCATTATGCAAAAATATGGAACGTTTAAAGCATGCCATGGCAATACCGATATTTTTATTTATCCCGGATTTGTCTTTAAGGCGATTGATGGTTTAATTACGAATTTCCATTTGCCCAAAAGTACCTTAATTATGCTGGTCAGTGCTTTTTCCAAAAAGGAATATATTTTAAAGGCTTATGAAGAAGCTGTAAAAAAACAATATCGTTTCTTCTCCTTCGGGGATGCGATGTTTCTAAAATAAGAGGTGAAGAGAATGAAACTACAATTTGCGGTGCAAAAAAAAGAAAAAGAGACAGGGGCACGATTGGGAGAGTTTACCTATAATGGTAAAGTCTATGAAACACCGATGTTTATGCCTGTTGGAACCCAAGCTAGTGTAAAAACGCTATCTCCTGAAGAAATCAAAGATATGAATGCGGGGATTATCTTAGCTAATACCTATCACTTATGGTTAAGACCGGGAGAAGATATCGTAAATCGTGCGGGAGGTCTTCATAAATTTATGAATTATGATGGACCGATTCTAACCGATTCGGGAGGTTTTCAAGTCTTTTCGTTAGCAAATCCAAAAGATATCACAGAAGAGGGAGTCGTTTTTAAAAATCATTTAAATGGGGATAAACTGCTTCTTACTCCAGAAAAATCTATTGAAATTCAAAACAAATTGGATAGTGATATTGCTATGAGTTTCGATGAATGTCCTCCTGCAAGTGCTTCTCATGATTATTTAAAACAAAGTGTTGAAAGAACTTTAAGGTGGGCGAAAAGAGGAAAAATGGCTCATAAAAATGACAATCAAATGCTTTTTGGTATTGTTCAAGGAGGTTATTATGAGGACCTTAGAAAATTCAGTGCTCTAGAAACCGTAAAAATTGGATTTGATGGTTATAGTATTGGGGGAGTTGCAAACGACCATGAAAGCAAAGAAGAGATGTATAAAGCCTTCTCTTATTCAACGAAATACTTACCAGAAGATAAACTGCGCTATGCTATGGGGATTGGAGAGCCTATTGATCTTATTGAAGGAGCGATTAGAGGTATTGATTTATTCGATTGTGTTGCTCCCACTCGTTTAGCAAGACATGGGCATGCTTTTACCAAAAAGGGAAAAATCAATTTAAAAAATGCCAAGTATAAAGAAGAGTTTCATCCCATTGATGCTACTTGTGATTGTTATACTTGCCAACATTATACAAAAGCTTATGTTCGTCACTTGATTACCTCCGAAGAAACTTTTGGAGCTCGACTTTTATCCATTCATAACATTCGTTTTTTAATTTCTTTAACCGAAGAAATACGAGAGGCGATTCGGAAGGATACTCTTCTGCAATATAGAGAAGAATTTATAAAAAATTATTATGGTGATGCTTATGGGAAAGAATAAAATTTGGATTTATCTAACCATTTTGATTATTATGGCAATGATAGCAATTCCTTCAACGTATAAAGTGATTACAAGACATAACGAACGTTTGCTTCAAAATACGATTAAAAAAATTGTAGAATCTGCTAAGGATTGTTACTACAATGATTCTTGTATCGACGATAAAATTACGTTAGAAGAACTTTATGAAAAAAACGGATTACCCGTTATGAATAATCCGATTACCAAAAAGATTTACAATGAAAAATCTTATGTCAGTGTTTCTGAGGATTTTGCCTTTATTGAAGTAGAAGAATAAGAAAATTATTCTTTTTTTCTATTGATACCAATTGTAGCTCCAACCGAACTAAATAGTAGTAGAATAAGGGAATACCAAAGACGAGCTAGTTTTAGAGGACTTCTAAAGAAAACTAAGTTAAAGAAAAACAAAACAAGTAGAAAAAGAATGCCTATTTTTAATCCGGCTAGCAAACCTTTACTTTTACTTTTCTTGCCTGCACCAAAGCCAAAGAAAAAGAAAAGAAGTACCATATAAAGAAAGAGAAACATTTGAATTACTTTTGTGGGCAACAAAAAATAGTAAAGCAAACTCATGATAAAACTTCCGCCGAGTAAAAATCCTAAAAATTTAAGTAAAGAAATTCCATATTCTTTTACGTATTTCATACCAATCACCTTAATAATCTATATGATAATGATTAAAAACTTATGAAATGCTTCATAATAAAGATAGGTGATCTTATGGAACTTTTAACAATTGTATTTCGAACCATCTTTTTTTACTTCTTTATTGTTCTTGCTTATCGAATTATGGGAAAAAGAGAAATTGGTCAGTTGGGTATCATCGATTTAATTGTCTCTATCTTAATTGCGGAATTAGTAGCGATTAGTATTGAAAATAGAGAAGATACCATTTACTTTACGATTATTCCGATTGCTCTTTTAGTTCTTCTGGAATTGGGACTTGCTTTTATTAGCATTAAATCAAGAACGTTTCGAACTCTTTTTGGGGGAAAACCTTCTTTAATTATTGCCAATGGGAATGTAAACTATAAAGAAATGGTTCGTCAAAGATATAGTATGGACGATTTGTTATTGAGCATGAGACAAAATGGAATTAAAAGTATTGATGAAATTGAATATGCTTTTTTAGAACCTAATGGGAAACTTTCCATTTTTAAATATAATGTCTTTAAAACCAAAAGCAATTATCCAATGCCTATTATTGTAGATGGGAGTTTGCAAGAAAAAGCGCTTAATTTTATTAAAAAAGATAAGAAATGGTTAGAACAAGCTTTGGAAAAGAAAGGATTGAAAATAGAAGATGTATTCTATGCCTTTAAAAAGAAGAATAAGATTTTCTTAATTAAAAAAGAAAACTTATAGTTGTGTTTGCATCCTCTTTCTTTTATAATGAAGAAAAGGTAGTGGTCGTATGAAGAAAAAACTTTTGATTGTTGGGAGTATTGTTCTTTTTTTAATTTTAATTGTGCCTTATCATTTAAATGCCCTAAATGATGGAGGAACCATGATTTTTAGGGGACTTTTCTATGAAATTACTAAACTTCATAAATTGAATCCGGTGGATTTTGGCTATGAAAATGGTGTGATTATTAAATTATTTGATAAAACTATTTATAAGCATTTTAGTCCAGAATTAATTGTTGGCTCCACTAAACAAGATGTAACGGACCTTTATACGGTAAATGAAAACACCAAGGTATTTGCGGAAATGGATATCGAATATCGCTATAAAATGAAGAAAATATCTTTAAAAGAGGCTTTAGAAAAGAAAAAAATTTCAATGGAAACAATTTGGGGTTTTATGGACGAAGCACGTATTTTAAATGATGGAGGAACCATCCTTTATAAAAGTAATACTAACATATTAACAAAGGATACTTTTTACTTAGTAAAGTGTCAAAAACTAGATGCTACGGATACAGTTCGTTATAAAAATGAAAACTACTATTTTGGTTTATCGGAAGATATTCTTTCTTACTGTAATCTTTCGTAAGAATCTTTTTTAAATACCTGCCAAATTTTAAGAAAGTTTGCCCCTACGACAAAGAGAATATTAAAAATTTCGGAAAGAATCAGGCCATAAATGCCAATATGACAAAAAGAAAAGATAACCAAAACAATATTTTTAAGGAAAACACCAATTAAAGTGATTTTCATGGTGTATTTGGCAAGTCCTAAACCTTGTAAGGTGCTAATAAGAGGACTTTCTAAGTAAAAGAGGACGAAGAGTGGAGCAAGGACAGTTATATAGTTTGCCCCACTTTTGGTGTGGTACAAAATCCATAGAAGTTTTTCTTTAAAAACGAAAATAAAAAGACTAAAGAATAGACCCAATACAAAAGAAATGCCTAAGGCTTGATAAAAACGGCGTTTGACCATTTTAAACTTTTTTTGCTCATGAAATTTACTGATTTCGGGGATTAAAGCACTGGAAATGGCTCCCACAAAAAAACTTGGCATGGTAAGTAAGGGAATCGTATAAGCATTATAAGCACCATATTCCATTAAAACAAACTCACTAGAATAACCAATCCTAAGCAAAATATTGGTAAGCAAGATGGGTTCAAAGAAAAAACCAATATTTCCAATAAAACGAGAAGAAACGGTAGGCAAACTCACATCTAAAACATTTTTAATCGTGTATTTGTTGGGTTTTAAATCTTTTTTGGTAATTACTGCTTTTTTCGGAATAAAAAATAGAAAAATAATAATGGAAGAAATCTCTGAAACAATATTAAATAAAATTAAAGCACAAACACCATAAAGAATTCCCTTTTTTACAAAAAAAGGTAAAAAACAGATAATGAGAATAAGGCGAACGATTTGCTCAAAGGCATTGGAAAGAATAAAAGGAACCATTCTTTGTTTTCCAAAAAAATATCCTTTTACAATACTTGACATGCTGATAAAGGGAAGCGTTAGGGTACAACAAAGAAGTAATATATAGACATCTTCATTTTTTAATAAGTGGTAAGCAATAAATTTACTACTGAAAAACATAACCAAAAGTAAAACAGAATTCACAATAAAAAGAATAAAGGCACTAGAAGCCATAATTTTAATACTTCTAATTTTTTCTTCTGCCACCAATTTTGAAATGGCGAGTGGCATAGCAAGTGTTGCAATGGTGGTGAGCAGGGAATACGTTGGCATTACCAAAGAATGTAAACTAATCCCTGTTTCTAAAATCATACGGGTATAAATAATTTTAATAAGAAAACCTAAAATACGTGTGACAAATCCTCCTAAAATAAGCAAGAGAGTCGAAGATAAAAATTTATTTTTCATGATATGCCCCTTTAAAAATACAATAAAATGCTTTATAATAAATATATGATTTCGGAGGCAAATTATGGTATCAGAAAATTTTAAAAGCTTAAAAGATTTGTACGTTCGTATTACACCAGCTCTTAAATCAAAACGTAGAGAATTAAATCAAAAAGGCTACAGCTTTTTAACTGATAGAGATTTATGGGATTATTTAAAAAATACGAAATGGTGTAATGAATCCGATTTAACTTTATATGATATTGTAAATGATATTTTTTATTTAGAAGAAAAAGATTTATTGCGTTATTTAAACCAAACCAAAGAAAAAGAAGAAGTGCTATTTGAAGAAGATACGATTCTTCCAATAGCAAAAGAGGATACGATTTTATGAAAAAGGAACCAAAACTAGAAGATTTACTGGAGAAATTAAAAAATAACCTTTCTGAAGAAGATTTACAAGAAATTAAACGGGCTTATGAATTTGCTTATGAAAAACATAAGGGAAATTATCGTTTGACTAAAGAGCCTTACATTACCCATCCTTTAAATGTTGCTCTCATTTTAAGTGATTTACATGTCGATAAAGTCACTATTATGGCAGCATTACTTCATGAAGTGATTAATAATTCTGATACGACTTATGAAGAATTAGAAGAACAGTTTGGTTCTGAAATTACAGCTATTGTCAAAAATATTAGTACCATTAATCGTTTAGAATTGCCTGACGATAAAGAATCAAGTGCTATTTATTTAAGAAAAGTCCTTGTTGGTCTTGCTGAAGATGTTCGTGTTTTATTTATTAAACTTGCCGACCGCTTGCACAACATGCGTACTATTTGGGCGGTTAATCCGGAAAAGCAAAAGAAAAAGGCAAATGAAACAATGAATGTTTTAATTCCAATTGCCCATCGTCTAGGAATCTATTCTATTAAAAGTGAACTCGAAGATTTATGTTTAAAGTATTTAAAACCAGAAGTATATGAAGATATTTTAAAACAGTTGGATGCGACCATTCCAGAACTTGAAGAAGTTTTGGAAGCTATGCAAGATAGTATTTCAGAAATGCTCATGGAACAAGGCATCAAATTTAAAATTAAAAGCCGTGTTAAAAGTGTCTATAGTATTTATAAAAAGCTAAGTAAAGGAAAAAAATGGAATGAAATTTATGATATTTTGGCTTTACGAATTATTGTGGAAAAAGAAAGTGATTGTTATTTAACGATTGGTTTAATCCATTCGAAGTTCCATCCTCTTCCCAAGCGTTTTAAAGATTATATCGCGATGCCCAAAGAAAATATGTACCAAAGTTTACATACCGGAGTCTTTGGGATTGATGGAAAAATCTTTGAAATTCAAGTAAGAACGCATGAAATGGATGAAATCGCTGAAAAAGGAATTGCTTCTCACTGGTCTTACAAAGAGCAAGGAACAAAAAAGATTCAAAACATGATGGAACAAAAACTTGAAATGTTTCGTAATATGATTGACTCCTATAAAGAAACTACAAGTGCTCTTGATTTTGCCACCAATGTCAATACCGATATGTTGGGGGATTTAATTTATGTGTTTACGCCACGTGGAGATGTCGTAGAACTTCCGAAAGGTTCTACACCTATTGATTTTGCTTACCGAATTCACTCAAGAGTAGGGGATACCACGGTTGGGGCTATTGTAAATGATGAGATTGTACCACTTTCTTACGAACTAAAAGAAAATGATGTTATTAAAATCAATACCAATAAAAATTCGACGCCAAGTAAAGAATGGCTTGATTTTGTCAAAACAACGGCGGCGAAGAATAAAATCAAATCTTATTTTAGTAAACAAGATCGTATCGATTATATTAGCAATGGTAAAAATATTTTAGAGCGTGAACTAAGAAAACAACATTTAAGTTTTAATGATGTCTTTAGTGAAGAAAAATTAACCAAAATCTTAAAAGATTTAAAAATGCAAGAAATGGATGATATTTATTTAGCTATTGGTTCTTTACGTTATACGGCTTTGTATATTATAAAACTTTCGACAGAAGAAAAACAGAATGTTACAGATGCTTTAATTGAAAAAGTAAGCAATAAAAATAAATTGATTCCCAAAAACAATAACAAAAATGCTATTGTCGTCGGGGAATATAATGATATTTTAGTGACACTGGCGAAATGTTGTAAACCGGTGAAAGGAGACCCTATTATTGGCTATATTACCAAAGGAGAAGGGATTAGTGTTCACCGCAAAGATTGTGTCAATATTTTAGATAAAGAGGAACGTTTGATTTCAGTTTCTTGGAGTGATAATGAAGAAAATGAATATTTTAGTGATATTTTTATTGAAACTTTAAATGATAAGAATTACTTAAGTGAGATTATTAATAAAGCTTCGACTAAAAATATTAGTGTTGTATCTTTAAATACGAGTGATAATAATGATACAACCCTTTATAATTTAACCATTAAAGTTAGAAACAGTAACGAACTTCATGATTTTTTAGATAGTCTATATAGTTTATCGTTTGTTAAGAAAGCAGGGAAAAATAATGCGTGTCTTTTTACAAAGAAGTAAAGAAAGTCAAGTAGTGGTGCAAGAACAGATTGTTGGTTCTATACCAAAAGGTCTTGTTTTACTTGTATCTTTTACCCACGATGATACTCAAAAAGATATTCTCTATATGGTTAGAAAAATTTTAAATCTGCGCATTTTTAATGATGAAAAGGGAATTATGAATAAAAGTATCTTAGAAGTTGGTGGTGAAATATTATCGATTAGTCAATTTACCCTTTATGCGGATACTAAAAAAGGTAATCGTCCTTCTTATATTCGAGCCATGAATGGAGAAAAAGCTATTAGACTCTATGATGCTTTTAACGAAGAATTAAGTCAATTTATCCTTGTTAAAACCGGTATTTTTGGAGCAGATATGGAAGTTAAAATTACGAACGATGGACCTGTTTCCATTTGGATAGATTCGAAAGAATGATAAAGAAGTAGAAAGGATTTTTTGTGAAACAGAAGAAAGAATATTATAGTGTAGAACATTTAGAAAAAATTAAGAAGTATTTACAAGAGGAAAAATACGAGCGAGCATTGAAAGCATTTGAACTTTATTTTCAAAATTATCCTAGTGATGCCATTGCGCATCTTTACTATGTCGACTTATTAATGAAAATAGGCAAGTTTGAAGAAGCCGAAGAACTTATGGAAAGAATGAAAGCTTTTGATAATTTTAATCGAGTCGGTATTTATTTTTATTACACGCTTTTGATTAAATTAAAATGCTTAAAAAAAGATTTTGCTACAGCTTTTCAACTATTAAATCATGTCGATATATCTCAATTTAACAATGTTGCTCTTGCTTATATTTTAAAACAAAATAATAAAGAATATCCTCTAAAAGATTTAGAAGATAGTTATACCTTTCAACAAATAATGGATTATAAAGAAGAAAGATTTTTAGAACATGTAAAGAAACATTTGAATACTTCTTCTATTTATTGTATTTCTAAGTTTAATGAAGATTTTCCTCTTCAAGAGGTTTGGGAAGAAATGAAACTTTCTTTACCAACCGAGCATCGTTTTTATCAATCCATTCCTTGTTGCTATGCTCAGTTTAAATATGATTGTTGTGGTAAAAATCAATTAGGAGAAAATCTTGATTACTTTCGCGTTGTTTTGATTAATCATACGAAAGAAGCGATTACCATGTTTCCTTGTTCTTATACCGAGTGTATTGGCTATACGGACTTAAATAAAAAAATAGAGATGGAAAGTCCCGTTTTAAGTCAAACTAAACGTCTTTCGCAGATTGAAAAATTTAATAAAAGATATCATAGAGAATAAAATAGTCTTTGAAAGGAGAATTGGATATGAATATAAAGACAGATTCAAGAAAAGTCGTTCTGGGGGATACATTTATTGCCATACGAAATGTCAATCGAGATGGGCATGATTATATTTTAAGTGCCATCGAAAATGGGGCGACGAAAATTATTTGTGAAGAGGGAAGTTTTCCTGTTGAAACAGTCATTGTTCCTGATACAAGAGCTTATTTAGACGAATACTTATATCAAAATGTCTATCCGAAAATTCAAGATATGACTTTGATTGGTGTTACGGGAACGAATGGGAAAACAACGACTTGTTTTCTAGTTTATCAAATGCTTCAAAAATTAGGAAAGACACCTGCTTATATTGGAACGATAGGTTTTTATTATAAAGAGGTTAAAAAAGTTTTAAATAATACCACACCGGATGTCGATTTACTTTATGAGATGCTTCTAGAAGCTAAAGAAGCCGGCTGTGACTGTGTTGTGATGGAAGTAAGTAGCCATGCTCTTGATAAAGAACGTATTTATGGTCTTTCTTTTGATGAAGTTGCTTTCACGAATTTAACACAAGATCATTTAGATTATCATAAAACAATGGAAAATTATTGTGAGGCTAAGAAAAAACTATTTACCAAAACGAGAAATGAAAGAATTGCCATATTAAATGGAGATGATCCTTATTTTAAAGAATTCTTGCTTCCTGAAAATCAAAATTTTATTTTAGGAAGTAAGTCTGATGCGACAATCCAAATTCAAAATTTAGAATTTAAGGCAAATAATACGCTGATTCATTTTACTTTTCAAGAAAAAGCATATGAAACGACTATCAATATGGTTGGAAGATATAACGTCTATAACTATTTGATGGCGGTATTCTTGGTTTATAAAATGGGATTTATCTTAGAGGATGTTCTTGCGCTTTCTGAAAGTTTAATCGCTCCAAACGGACGTATGGAAAGAATCGAATATCGAACCAATAGTATTTTTATTGATTATGCCCATACGCCTGATGCTGTCGAAAATGTTTTAAAAAGTGCTTTAGAATATAAAAAAGGCAAGGTCATTACCATTATTGGTTGTGGGGGAGATAGAGACAGAACCAAAAGACCTATTATGGGGCATATTGCTGAAGAAAATTCTGATTACGTTATTTTTACCGATGATAATCCAAGAACCGAAAATGAAAAGCAAATTATGAATGATATTTTAAATGGGGTAAAAAAAGAGAATCACGAAATCATTTTAAATCGTAAAGATGCCATTCAAAAAGGAGTTTCTTTATTAAAAGAAAACGATATCTTAATGGTTTTAGGAAAAGGACATGAGGATTACCAAATTATAGGAACAGAAAAACACCACTTTAGTGATAAAGAAGTCGTTTTAGAAAGTATTGAGAATGAGAAGAGGTAAGAAAACCTATAAATAAAGGAAGTATTCTATGAATTTTGAAAGTAATTTAATTGTAAAAAAAATAGCTTTAAAAAGGGAAGAAGTAGAAGATTATCAGAAATACCCATTTAACATTAATATTGTTAAAAATTTTAAAGAATTAAACTTTAAATCACAAGTAACTTTTTTTATTGGTGAGAATGGTATTGGAAAATCCACATTTATTGAAGCTATTGCAGTTGCTTTGGGACTTCCTAACGAAGGAGGAACCCAAAACTTTCTTTATAGTACAAAAAATACTACCTCCAATTTAGCAGATTATTTAAAAGTAGAAACTTTCAAGAAAGCCAAAACCAAGTTCTTCTTACGTGCCGAAAGTTTTTATAATTTTTCAACGGAAGTACAAAGACTTGTAGAAGAAGATGGTTACGGGGCTTTGTATAATTCGTATGGTGGAAATTTACATCATTGTTCACATGGCGAATCTTTTATTCAATTAGTAAAAAATCGTTTTACAGATCATGGTTTTTATATTTTAGATGAACCAGAAGCAGCTTTGTCCCCGGAAGGACAATTTGCTTTGCTATGTTTAATTGATCAGCTTGTAAAAGAAGGTAGTCAATTTATCATTGCCACCCATTCACCCATATTGATTAGTTATCGAGATGGGATTATTCTTGATTTAAATAATAATTTTAAAGAAACAAACTATCAAGATACAGAAATCTATAACTTATATAAAATGTACTTAAATAATTATGAGAGTATGCAACATAAATTATTTGATGATGAAAATGAATGAAATAACGAAGAATATTTAATTGACTTCCAACTTATTTCGTACTAAAATAAGACTATATTATATTTCTACGGGAAAGAAAAAGTATAAAAAGAATTTCTTTTAGAAGAGAGGGCTTGATTGCTGAAAAAAGCCTAAAGAAACTTTTTAGAAAAGACACCTTTCATACGACGTAGAACGCGATAAATTTCGTGATAAATCAATGAAGAGTACCTAGTAAAGTAAGGTGGCACCGCGGGAAATCTCGTCCTTACGATACTCGGTTTTTTTATGTTAAGGAGGAGAAAATATGATAACAAAACCTAAAGGAACTTATGATGTATTAGATAAGGAGGCCTTAAAATTACAAAAGATTAATCGTTTAATTGAATATACTTGCGAATTTTACAATTACGATTATATTCGTACACCTATCTTTGAAGCTCGTGAGTTATTCCATCGAACGGTTGGAGAAGATACCGATATTGTCACCAAGGAAACGTATGATTTTCAAGATAGAAGTGAAAGAGAATTAACGCTTCGTCCTGAAGGAACAGCAGGAGTGGTTAGAAGTTTTATTGAAAACAAAATGTATGGTAGTAATATGCCTAGAAAACTTTACTATAATGGAACAATGTATCGCTATGAAAGACCAGGAAATGGACGAAACAGAGAATTTACGCAATTTGGAGTAGAGGTGTTAGGAAGTAACGATCCAGCTATTGATGCCGAAGTCATTTCGATGCCTTATCACATGTTTTTAGAACTTGGATTTAAAGATTTAAATGTACGCATTAATAACCTAGGTGCTAAAGAAGATAGAGAAAAGTACAAAACGGCTTTAAAAGAGTATTTAAAACCACATTTAAACGATTTGTGCGACGATTGTAAAAAGAGATTTGAAACAAATCCTTTACGTATCTTAGATTGTAAGGTTGATTGTGATTCCGAGATTTTAAAAAATGTTCCTAATATTTTAGAATACCAAAGTGAAGAATCTAAAAATCGTTTTCAAAAAGTTCTTGAATACTTAGAATTTTTAGATGTTGACTATGAAGTGGATAGCCATTTAGTTCGTGGTTTAGATTACTACGATTATACAGTATTTGAAATTGAAAGTGATGCGGAAGTTTTAGGTGGAGCTAGTACGATTGCGGCTGGAGGACGTTACAACAATTTAGTAGAAACTTTAGGTGGACCATCCACTCCATGTATTGGATTTGCATGTGGACTAGAAAGAGTCATGCTTGCAATGGATGCTTTCGAAGAAACAGAAAAAAGACCACTGGATTGCTATATCTTATATGTAAACGAAGAAGAAAAAATAAAAGCTTTGATGCTTGCGCAAGACCTTCGTTTAAGTGGGGTAAGTGTTGATTATGACACGACCGGAAGAAGTTTAAAGAGTCAGTTTAAAGAAGCTGACCGCAATAACGCGCAACTTTTGATTCTTTTAAATAGCGAAGATTTAAAGAAAGGCTTAATTACGGTAAAAGATAATTTAACTAAAGAAGAAGAGAAAGTCGATGAAAATGAAATCATTGACTATATTGTATCAAGATAGGAGGATACTATGGACTTAAAAGAATTGTTTGTAAAAGCAAAAGAATTAGAAAATAAAGAAGTGGTATTGGATGGTTGGATTCGTAACCATCGTCGTCAAAAGGATTTTGGTTTTATCGATTTTAGTGATGGGACTTGTTTCGAACATCTACAAATCGTTTATGATACATCTTTAACTAATTTTGAAGAGGTTAGTAAAATCTTAGTTGGAAGTGCTATTCATGTTAAAGGAACGCTTGTTTCTTCTAGTGGAAAACAAGAGTATGAAGTAAAAGCAGAAGAAGTAACTATTCTTGGAGTTTGTCCAGAAGATTATCCGATTCAACCTAAAAGACATACGAGAGAATTTTTAAGAGAAGTAGCTTATCTTCGACCTCGTACCAATCTTTTTCAAGCCGTTTTTCGTGTTAGAAGTGTTGCTGCTTATGCTATTCATAACTATTTTCAAGAAAGGGGATTTGTCTATTTTCATGCGCCACTCATTACCGCAAGTGATTGTGAAGGGGCTGGAGAAATGTTTCAAGTGACCACTCTTCCTATTGATAAAATTGTAAATGAACCCGACTACTCAAAAGATTTCTTTGGTAAAATGACCAATTTAACGGTAAGTGGCCAATTAGAAGCGGAAACATTTGCTACGGCTTATAAAAAGACTTATACGTTTGGTCCAACTTTCCGTGCAGAAAACTCCAATACCAAAACTCATGCGGCAGAATTTTGGATGATTGAACCTGAAATGTGTTTCTGTGATTTGGAGGGCGATATGGACGTTATGGAAGATATGCTTAAATATGTCGTTTCTTACTGTTTAGAACACTGTAAAGAAGAAATGGAATTCTTTAATCAATTTGTTGAGGAAGGTTTACTTGAAAAACTAAATAAACTTGTAACAGCTAAATTTACTCGAATTGATTATAAAGATGTCATAGAATTACTCCAAAAAGCGGATGTCAAATGGGATTTTGCCCCTACTTATGGTGGAGATATAGCAAAAGAACATGAAAAATACATCACGGAATACTTTAATGGTCCCGTCTTTATTAAGAACTGGCCAAAGGAAATTAAAGCCTTCTACATGAAACAAAATAGTGATGGTAAAACCGTTGCGGCTGTTGATTTAGAAGTCCCAGGAGCAGGAGAATTAATGGGGGGTAGTCAAAGAGAAGAAGATTACGAAAAACTACTTTCTCGTATGAATGAATTAAAAATGGATACCAAGAGTTTAGATTGGTACTTAAATTTAAGAAAATATGGTACTTGTGTTCATTCTGGTTTTGGAATGGGATTTGAGCGATTATTAATCTATCTAACAGGGGTTGAAAATATTCGTGATGTCATTCCTTATCCAAGAACACCAGGAAACTGCGAATACTAGAAAAAGAAAGGATAGAAGAAAATGAAACTATATAATAATGGAGAATTTAGAAAAAAAGATATTGATAAAGAATATACCGTTTATGGTTGGGTCAATAAAAGACGTGATATGGGTGGAGTTATCTTCGTCGATTTAAGAGACCGTTCTGGTTTTTTACAAGTTGTTTTTAATCGTCGCTTCTTAAAAGATGATTTTGCTCTAGCCGAAAGTCTTAAAAATGAATATTGTATTAAGGTAAGTGGTAAGTTAATTGCTCGAACAGACGATATGATTAATCCAAAAATTCCAACTGGTGAAGTTGAGTTAATGGTTGAAAATTTAGAAATCCTAAGTGAAGCAGAACCACTTCCCTTTAATGTATATGAAGATAAGGAAATTGGTGAAAATATTGGTCTTAAATATCGTTATCTAGATCTTCGAAGAGAAAAGTTACAAAGAACTATTAAAACCCGTCATTTAATTACTTCTGCGGCAAGAGAATACTTAAATGAGCATGAATTTTTAGAAATTGAAACGCCAATTCTATGTAAATCAACACCAGAAGGAGCAAGAGATTATATTGTACCTTCACGTGTCAATAAGGGTTCTTTCTACGCTTTACCACAAAGTCCGCAAATATTTAAACAACTTTTAATGGTGGGAGGATTTGAAAGGTATTATCAAATTGCTAGATGTTTTCGTGATGAAGACTTAAGAGCGGATCGCCAACCAGAATTTACGCAAATTGACTTGGAAATGAGTTTTGCAAACCAAGAAGATATCATGTCTTTAGTTGAAGGTATGATAAAACATGTCGTTAAAAAGGTTAAGGGAATCGATTTACCCGATTTTCCTAAAATGCCTTATAAAGAAGCCATGGACCGATTTGGTTCTGATAAACCAGATACGAGATTTGCGATGGAACTTTTAGACTTAACGGAAATTTTAAAAGATACCAATATGAATGTATTTCGTAATGTTATTGAAAATGGTGGTATCGTTAAATGCTTGATTGTCAAAAATAATGGCGATAAGTATTCACGAAGCGATGTGGAACACCTAACGGATTTTGTAAAAATTTATGGGGCCAAAGGACTTGCTTGGTTAAAATACGACGAAGATAAATTTAATGGTGTTATTGCCAAAAACTTAGAAGAAGAAAAACTAGAAGAGATTCGTAAGACCTACAATGTCGAAAATAACGACTTAATCTTAATTGTTGCGGATAAGAAAAAGGTTGTATACGATGCTTTAGGAGCTCTACGTTTAAAAATTGCGAACGACTTAAATTTAATTGATAAAGAAAAAATGAACTTCTTATGGGTTGTTGATTTTCCAATGTTTGAGTATTCTGAAACTGAAGGAAGATACAAAGCCATGCATCATCCTTTCACCATGCCAAGTGATTTAGAAATGCTTAAAACCGATAAAGAAAATGTTTTATCCATTGCCTACGATATCGTTTTAAATGGCTATGAATTGGGTGGAGGTTCTGTTCGTATTCATGATCCAAGAATTCAAAAGGTCGTTTTTGATGCTCTAGAACTCACCGAAGAAGATATTAAAAATAAATTTGGTTTCTTCATTGATGCCTTTAAGTTTGGAGCTCCTCCTCATGCTGGACTTGCGATTGGACTTGAAAGATTTACCATGCTTTTAAGTGGTACAGAAAATATTAAAGATGTCATTGCTTTTCCGAAAACCCAAAGTGCTAGTGATATCATGAGTGAAGCACCAAACAGAGTAAGTGCTGAACAATTAGAAGAACTAGGAATTTCTTTAGTAGAAGAGGAGGAAAACGATGCCTAAATTTACCAAAGAACTTGTCGATGATTTAGCAAAGAAACTCTTAATTGGTTTATCTGAAGAAGAAAATCAAATGGTTTTAGATGAGTTTGCCATTATCGATGAGAATTTAAGAAAAGTAGAGGATTTTCCCAATATTAAAGAAGTTACGCCGATGACACATGCTTTAGATGATTTTTCTTTTACCTTAAGAGAAGATGTTGCAACGCCTTCCATTCCTATTGAAGATGCTTTAAGAAATTGTGATAGCAAAGAGGGAAGAGAAGTTGAAGTACCAAAAGTGGTAGGAGGGGAAAATTAATGGACAAAACAATTGAAGAATTACATGAACTTTTAATTAATAAAAAAATAACGAGTAAAGAATTAGTGGAAGAAGCCCTAAAAAAATCACATGAAGTTGAAGAAAAATACAATGCTTTTGTCACGATTTTGGATGATGCAAAAGAAACCGAAGTTACCGATAACTTATTATCTGGAATTCCATTTGGTATCAAAGATAACTATTCAACCAAGGATATTTTATCTACCGGTTCTTCTAATACGTTAAAAGATTATGTTCCCTTTTTTAATGCGACTGCTGTTCAAAAATTGTTAGATGCTGGAGCAATACCCGTCAATAAAACAGCGATGGACGAATTTGGCATGGGTGGAACAGGAACTACCTGTCATACCGGAATTGTTAAAAATCCTTGGGATTCTACTCGTATGACAGCCGGATCCAGTGCCGGAAGTGCTTGTGCTGTTGCGGCAGGCGTTTATCCTTATGCTTTAGGTAGCGATACGGGGGATTCTATAAGAAAACCGGCGGCTTATTGTGGAATTGTTGGGTATAAACCAACTTATGGTATGATTTCAAGATATGGATTATTTCCTTTTGCATCCAGTCTTGACCATTGCGGTGTGTTATGTCGTAGTGTTAAAGATGCTGCCATCGTCGTCGACGCCATGAAAGGAATCGATGAACATGATATGACTTCATGGGATTCTAGAGACATTCATTTATATGAAAGTATCGATGGGAATGTCAAAGGAATGAAGTTATGTTACATCAAAGAATTGTGTGATAGTAAAAACTATCCGAATGCGAGTGAAGAATTAAAGAGTCACTTAAAAAACTTTATGGAGAAAATAGAACTTTGTAAAAGTCTAGGTATGACAGTCGATGAAGTATCTATTGACGAAAAACTTTTAAATGCCTTACCAAGTGTCTATGTTGCGATTTCTTGTGCTGAAGCAACAAGCAATATGTCCAATTTAACGGGAATTATTTTTGGACCTCGCGGAAACGGAAAAAACTATGAAGAAATGATGATGGACCATCGTACCAAAGGTTTTTCTCCCTTAATTAAACGTCGTTTTGTAATTGGTTCTTATATCTTACAAAAAGAAAATCAAGAACGTTACTTTAAGAATGCGGGAAGGGTTAGAAGAATGCTTGTCGATGCTTGGAAAAAGTTATATGAAACGTATGATGCTGTGATTTTACCGGTTAGTAGTGGACCTGCAAAACACTTAGATAGCGACAAAGATATGCTTACGAAAGACACCGCCGTATTAGAAGAACACTTACAAATCGGAAACTTTGGAGGATTTCCTTCGATTACTATTCCCGATGGCTTTGTAAGTGACTTACCAGTTGCATTAAATATCACTGGAAACTGCTATAACGATAGTAAAGTTTTAAATATTGCGTATGCTCTAGAAAGTGCAATGGATTATAAAAATCAAATTGCCAAGGAGGTAAAATAATGGGAAAATATAAAGCGGTTATTGGCCTTGAAATGCACTGCGAACTTAAAAGTAATTCCAAAGTATTTTCAAGTGCTAGAAATTCTTATAACGAAATACCTAATGACAATATTGCCCCCGTTGATATGGCTTTCCCTGGAACACTTCCGGTTGTCAATAAAAAATGTGTCCATGATGCTTTAATGATGAGTATGGTTTTAAATTGTAAGCAACCAGAATATATGTATTTTGACCGTAAAAACTATTACTATCCGGATTTACCAAAAGGATATCAAATTACCCAAATGGAATCTCCTGTTGGAGTCGATGGTTCTATTGATATTGAAGTAAATGGAGTTAAGAAAACGGTTAAGATTCATGATATCCATCTAGAAGAAGATGCGGCAAGCCTAGACCATTACTATGCTACCTCATGTATTGATTACAATCGTGCCGGAGTACCTCTTCTTGAACTTGTCACAGAACCATGTCTATCTAGTGCCGAAGAAGCTGTAGCATTCCTTGAACATATGCGCAGTTGCTATAAGTATTGTGGCGTATCCGAAGCCGATACAAAAAAAGGGCAAATTAGGTGTGATGTCAATGTCTCTATTATGGATGAAGGTGCCACGGAATTTGGAACAAGAGTTGAGGTTAAAAACATCAATTCATTCGGAAACGTCTTTGATGCGATTAATTACGAAATTAAACGTCAAAGTGAGTTAAAAGATGCCGGAAGATATGAAGAAGTAGAACAAGAAACAAGACGTTTTGATGAGGAATCTGGGACAACCATTCGTATGCGCTCTAAAGTCGATGCGATTGACTATAAATACTTTGTGGAACCAAATCTACCTAAATTTAAAATTACAAAGGAATGGCTAGAAGAAATCAAAAAGGAAATTCCACTACTTGCTTTAGAAAGAAAAGAAAAATATAAGAGTGAACTTGGTTTAAGTGAGTATGATGCTAGTGTTATCGTAAAAGAAAAAGAATATGCCGATTACTTTGAAGAATGTCTATCTTTAGGAATTGAAGCAAAAACAGCTAGTAACTGGCTAACCACTCAAATCCTAGGTGAAATCAATCGTACCGAAGAAAATTTACAAGACTTTTATATAACACCAACACGATTAAAACAAATCACCGACGAAATCCAAAAAGGAACTATTTCTTCTAAACAAGCCAAAGAAATTTTTTATAAAGCGTTAGAAGAAAAGAAAGAACCAAAAACTTTTATTAGTAGCGATATGGCTCAAATCTCCGATAAAGAAGAATTAAACAAAATTATTAGCCAAATCTTAGAAGAAAATGCTTCTCAAGTCGAAGAATACAAAAAAGGAAAAGATAATTTATTTGATTACTTTGTGGGACAAGTTATGAAAAACACACGTGGAAAAGCCAATCCAGTCGTTACCAAAGAAATTTTAAAAGACAAGTTGAGTCAGTAAAACTTGTTTTTTTCTTTAGAAATGGTTTATCTTTTTTCAATTTATGCTATACTATAAGGGAGTAGTGATAATATGAATAAAATAAAAAGAATGTTTAAAAAGATGGTTGATTTTTTTAAAGGAATACGTGTAAGTACAATTTATAAATTAGTAGGGATTGCTTTATTATTTGCCATTCTATTTTGGGTTTATACCACTTGGAAAAGTCAAAAGGAAATGACAAATACCTCAAATGGTACTTACATTAATGGCAAAGTTACAAATAAAGGAGAAGACTACATCATTGTTGAAGATGAAAATCAAAATGAATATTATATTCCAAGTGAAAATAATCAAGACATTCCTATTGGAAGTGATGTAAATGCTAAAGTAGAAGAACCAGTTCCTAATGTAACGACGCCCCAAAAAGAAGAAACAACACCTGAGGAACCTGAAGAAAAAGGAGAAGAGGTACCAAAAACCGTGACAAGTAATAATGTTACTGTTACAAACGAGAAAACGGAAAATAAAAATGCCGATGCGGAAGTCATTTCGTATTTCGAAGAAACGGATGAAGCCATATCCAATGCCAGTTTAAAAGACAAGGCCAAAGAAGGATTTATTACCATTGTAGATTTCTTGTTTTATGATGGAACCATTAAAGGTTATACTTTGGATGATTTATCGGGTAAAGCAAAATTACAAATTTTAAAGATTGCCTTATCGATTGATAGTAAAATTGAACAATATTTTCCTGGATATAAAGAAACGATTTCTTCAACAACAGGTAAAATTTATACGGGTATTAAATCTAAAATCGTGGAAAGTTATTTAAAGATTACGACAAAAATTTGTAATTATGATCAAGATACGTGTGACCAAGCCAAAAGCGATTTTCAAGATATGAAAAAGTCCTTTTCCATTACCTGGAATTTAATCAAAGATTTGGCAAGTAGTGGTCTTGAAAATTTAAAAGAATGGTATGAGATTTTTAGTGGAAAAACAAGTTAATTTATGATATAGTTAAAGAGAATAATAAAGAGGTGTAGGCATATGTTTGGAAAAATAAAATATATTGGAGAAAGTATTGCTACAGTAGAAAATCTAGGTGGAGATGCTGGAACAACCGATTTAATGAATATTAATGTTATTTTTGAGGCACCTGACCAAAGAATTCTAGGAGAGGTTACAGAGTTTAATAAAGATGAAATTAAAATTCGTTTTTTAGGAGAATATTTAAATGGACGTTATGTCAATGGTGTTATTCGTAAACCCCTTTTATCAAGTGCGATTCGCGTGATTAATAACGAAGAATTAATTGAACTGGTGGGAAAAGAAAGTGACAAGTCCTTTGTTTTGGGGAACAGTGCGATTTATAAAAATTATAAAGTTTGTCCATCTATTAATGATTTACTATCTAACCATTTAGGAATATTTGGTAACACGGGTAGTGGTAAATCTTGTGGTGTTGCCAGAATCGTCCAAAACTTATTTTCCAATCCTAATATGCTTTCATATAATGCCAATATCTTTGTTTTTGATGCTTATGGCGAATATAAAAATGCGTTTGGGAGTATCAATAAAATCAATCCCAATTATAGTTATAAATTTATTACAACCAATCCAACCGATGCCGACGACTTTTTATTACAAATTCCGGTAAATTTACTAAATCTCGACGATTTTGCTTTATTATTACAAGCATCGAATCATAGCCAACTTCCTATTATCGAAAGAACCATTCGTCTTGCCAAAATCTTTAGTCAAGAAACGGAAGAATCCAATCGCTTAAAAAACCATTTAATTGCCAAAGCTTTACTAGCGATTTTATTTAGTAATCAAACAACGGCACGAAAGAAAAATGAAGTTTTCCAAATCATTGAAGTGTGTCATACACCAGAGTTTAACTTTGATAGTACCATTAATGGACTAGGATATACCAGAACGTTTAGTGAATGCTTTGAAATCGATTCGAATGGTTATTTTGGTGAAAGTGTTTTAATTACGGAATATATCTTAAAACATATTGAAGACTCTTATGAAGAAATGGAAGAACCAAAAGAATATAGTTATTCCTTAGCTGATTTTGCGAAAGCCTTGGAATTTACCATGATTAGTGAAGGATTTCAAAATAATTCCAATCTATATGACGATGCTGTTATTCTAAAGGTTCGTTTAAATACGATTTTAAATACGAAAGTAGGTAAGTATTTCAGTAATAATGGTTATACTTCTATTGATAAATTCGTAAGTAATTTGGTTGTCAAAAACAATCGTAAAGCGCAAATTATAAATATCAATCTTGAAGATGTCGACGATACCTATGCAAAAGTAATTGTTAAAATTATGTCTCGTTTATTCTTTGAATTTTCGAAGAACTTAAAACAAAGAGCAACGATTCCATTCCATATTTTCCTAGAAGAAGCTCACCGCTATATTCAAAGTGATAATGATACTTATTTACTTGGATATAATATCTTTGAACGTATTGCTAAAGAAGGAAGAAAATATGGGGTGTTACTTGGAATTATTAGTCAAAGACCTGTTGAATTATCGGATACGGTTATTTCCCAAGTTTCAAACTTCTTAATTTTTAAAATGACCCATCCAAAAGATATTAAATATATTGAAGAGATGCTTCCAAATATCTCTGCAGATGTTATTGAAAAGCAAAAAACATTACAACCAGGAAGTTGTGTAGGCTTCGGTTCAGCCTTTAAAATACCAATGATTATGCGTCTAGAACTACCAAATCCACTTCCATACAGTTCTAACTGTGATGTTGCCAATCGTTGGAACGTTAAAGTGCAAAATACTACGGCAGGTACGCAAAGTACAGCAAGTACAATTAGTGGTCAAGTTGCACAATAAGAATTGCTATTTAAAATATTCTATGATACAATGAAAGTACCTGAGGGAATAGTTTGTTTTACATAAAAACCGACTATTGGATATTATTGGGAATCTAATTGAGTGTGGTGTAGAAGACTAGCCCATTAAGTGATGCTAGGATCCTAAAGCATATCATGTGATGCCCACCTCGCGTGAGCGGGCTTTTTATCCAAACAGACTATCCTTTGGGTTTTTTATTTGAGGTGAAAACATGTTTGATCGAACATTAAAAATAATGACCCAAGAGTCTTTAGACAAAATAAAAGAGCAAAAGATTTTATTAGTGGGAGTAGGGGGAGTAGGTGGATTTGCTTTAGAAGCCTTACTACGAATGGGTTTTTCAAATATTACCATTGTCGATTCCGATTGTTTTGAAGAAAGCAATTTAAATCGTCAGATTTTATGTACAAGAAAAACGATTGGAAAATCGAAAACAGAAGTAGCAAAACAAAGAGCTCTAGAAATAAATCCTAGTGCTCGTATTACGACTCATCCTATCTTTTTAACGGAAGAAAATTTAGAAGAAGTATTTAAAGAATCTTATGATTATATCTTAGATGCTTGTGATACTATTACAACGAAAGTCTTATTAATTAAAAAAGCCCATGAAAGGGGTATTAAAATCATTTCTTGCATGGGAACGGGAAATCGTTTTGAACCTAGTAAAGTTACTATAACGAGTTTAGATAAAACCCATAATGACCCCCTTGCGAAAGCAATGCGGACAATTTTAAGAAAAGAGAATCTTTCTTTTAAAGTACCTGTTGTTTGGAGTAGCGAACTTCCGGTAAAAATAAAAGAAGCAACACCCGGTTCTATTGTACTTGTCCCTGCTGCTGCTGGATTACAAATGGTTTTCTTTATTCTAAAAGATTTAGAAACTAAAATTTAATGCGAATTTTTTCCATTTCTTCGATTAAGTTTTCTGGATTTTTTCCTTCAAAAACAATTTGATACAACACCATAAAAAGTGGTGCTTTTATTTTTTTCTTTGTTAAAAGTTTTTGCGCATTTTCTAAAGTTTCAAGTCCTTCTATTGTATTTTCTTTTTTATAGTGTTCTTGATTTTCTTGACTTTCTTTTTTACCAAGTAAAGTTCCAAAAGTATAGTTTCGACTTTCTTTAGTAGTACAAGTCGCAAGTAAATCTCCTAATCCTGCAAAACTATAAAGAATAGATGGATTGCTTAAATGAAAATCATATAAAATACTATTTAGTTCGTTAAAGACGAGGGTTACGTAATAAGATAGGGTACTTTCTTTGTAGCCTAAACCTTCTAGAATCCCAGAACCAATTGCATAAGCATTTTTAAAACCACTACAAATGGCTTCTCCAGTTAATTCTTTAGTAAAGGCAAGTTTTACTTTTGAAGTTTTAAAAGCTTCTTGTAGAGCTTTCTTTACTTTTTTACTCTTGGTTGCTATGGTAAAAGCAAGGGGGTCAAGAGTTAAAACATCTTTAGCAAAAGTAGGTCCACCAAGTAATCCAATCGGATTTTTTAAATAAGTAGAGGCAATTTCATGAACAAACTTTGGTTTTGCACCATAAATACCTTTTGTTCCAATACAAATAGGAATCTTTTTGTCTAGTTTTCCTTTTATTTCTTTACAAACGGTTTCAAGATAAGGAATAGAGGTCATAAGAAATACGATTTTTGCCTCTTTTAAGGCTTCCTCATAAGAAGTCGTTAGTTTTATATTTTTTGGGAATACTTTTTCTTTAAAGATAGTAGTAAATTGATTTGTTTTTTGATAATTTGTAACTAAATCTTGATTCTCACTCCATAAAATAATTTCGTTTTCCGGGTTTTGAGCTAGATTATAAGCTATTGCAACACTAAAAACACCTGTGCCAATCATACCAATTTTCATTTATTTTCCGCCTTTCATTTCATTAAATAATTTATTAATATTTTCTTCATATTTATTATTCTTTTTGTGATAATATTTTTTTCCTTTTAAATTTTCTGGTAAATATTCTTGTGCAACCCAATCGTTTTTGTAATCATGAGGGTATTTATAAGTTGTACTGGTCGTTTTTATGTGGTTTGGAACATTTCCCATATTTCCCGCATGAATATCACTTAGAGCTGCATCAATTGCTAGGTAAGCACTATTACTTTTCGGAGATAATGCCATTTCGGTTACTACAACCCCTAGAGGAATTCTAGCTTCTGGTAAACCTACCAGTTCACTTGCATGAATTGCAGCCATGACTTTAGGGCCCATTCCGGGATTGGCAAGGCCAATATCTTCGTAGGCAATGACACTCATTCTTCTATAGATACTGTCTAAGTCTCCTGCCTCAATTAAACGGGCTAGATAATGAAGGGATGCATCCACATCACTACCACGAATCGATTTTTGAAAAGCACTTAAAACATCGTAATGCCCATCTTCATTCTTATCGTGGAAAAAGACGGGTTTGCTATTAATTTCTTTTACCAGTTCAATGGTGACTTTCTTATCTTCCTTAGTCGAGTAGTAGGAAACTTCAAGTAAATTTAAGGCACTTCTAAAATCTCCGGAAGAAAGACGAGCAATATATTCTAAAGTTTCTTCGTCAATTTCTATTCCTTCTAAACGAGTGCAACCACGTTTTAAACCCACAACAATATCTTCCATGGTAAGTTCGTGTAACTCAAAAATTTGGACACGACTGCGGATTGCGGGATTAATTGTATGATAAGGATTAGACGTGGTAAGCCCAATTAATAGAATTAAACCACTTTCGATATAAGGAAGGAGTAAGTCTTGCTTATCTTTATTCATACGATGGATTTCATCGACGATTAAAATCATTTCTCCATTCATTTTGGCTTCTTCAATGGCAATATCAAAATCCTTTTTATTATTGATGGTTGCATTTAAAAAGCGATGTTGTACACCGAGTTCCTTTACGATAGCACTCGCGATACTGGTTTTTCCGGTTCCAGGTTTTCCATATAAAATAAAAGAAAAAATCTTTTTATTCTTGACCATATTGGATAGAATTTTTCCTTCTCCAATTAAATGCGTTTGCCCAATAATTTCACTTAACTTTTCGGGTCTTAAAAGATTCGATAATAACTCCATATTACCACCAAAGTTATTATAGCACCGATAAAACTAGGGAAACAATAGATAACCTCTTAAATTGACAGAAAATAAAAAAGTATTTATACTAAAAATAGGGTAGATGGATATGACAAATCAAGAGTATTATCAAAAATATTTAGATTATTTGCAATTTGAAAGAAAATTATCTTCCAATACGCTACTTTCTTATCAAGAAAATTTGGAGCGTTTTGAAACATTTTTAAAGGGCAAAAGCATTCAGAATGTCACCAAGAGTGATATAGAGGGTTATTTAAAATTTAATGAAGAAATGGCAGAGAAGAGTAGAGCCCACTATTTAACTGTGATTAGAAACTTCTATAATTTTTTAGTCTATGAAGATCTTATTAACCAAAATCCTTGCGAAACCATTCTGATGCCTAAAATTAGTAAAACTCTTCCCAAATACTTAACCGAAGAAGAAATCAAACAATTACTAGATTTTCCTTTAAATACGCCGAATGACTATCGCAATAAAGCGATGCTAGAAGTTTTATATGCTACTGGAATACGGGTAAGTGAGTTAGTGAATTTAAAGATAAGCAATATCAATTTAGAAGAAGATTATATTCGTGTCTTTGGAAAAGGTTCGAAAGAACGTTTAAGTCCAATAAGTGATATTTGTGAGAAATATTTGCGTCTTTATTTGGAAGAATATCGTAATACTTTGCTACAACACAAAAATAGTGAGTATGTTTTCATTAATACTTTTGGTAATCCTATTACAAGACAGGGGTTCTTTAAAAACTTAAAGAAAATAGCCAAAGTCCAAGGCATTTCAAAGGAAATTAGTCCTCATACCTTAAGACACTCTTATGCCACCCATTTACTATCCCATGGCGCAGATTTACGAAGCATTCAAGAACTACTTGGCCATAGTGATATCTCGACTACTGAAATTTATACCCATCTTGTCAATGACAAATTAAAAAGCGATTATGAAAGACATCCAAGAGCCAAAAAAAATGGAAACTAATCCATTTTATAAACTTCTTTTACGTACTAAGCCTTCTTCTTTCAGTGGTTCAAAACTAGCAAGTGGGTCTTGATAATGAATTTGATTTAGCATTTCAAAATAAGAGGTTACATCGGTTTGATTGACTTTTAAATAACTATCTATATCATAGGGATCTAAATTCATTGAAACCAATAAACCATTTTTCCATGTTAAGTCAGGTTTCTTTTGATAACCAAAAATCTCACAATTTTCATACGCAAATTTTCCATTAAATAAATGATTTAACATATCCATACAATCTTGATAATTCATTGTTTTTGGAAATCCAAAATAATCTAGTAAGTGACCAATAGCTCGATAATTAGACACACATATATTTTTCATCTTTGTAATACGCATTTGTTCTTCTTTGCATAATCTTTCATAAAAATTTGTTTTTAAATCTTTTGGATTTTCTGGATTGGCATAAAGGAGAACATAATTGGGTGAATCATAAAAAATGTCAATAAAATTGTCTCCATTCATTTGAAATAATACATTTCTACTTGCTTTTACATGATAATTTCTTTTATCAAAACAAATAACGTTTCCAAACCAGATACTATATCGGTCAAATGTTTTTTCTTCCATAAAAAAATCCTTCTTTCCATACTTATTATAAAAGATAAATAAACCTTTGGCAACAAAAAGTCTAACCCTAAGGCTAGACTTTAACTGCACTTCAATTGTACAGAAATTAGAATTTTTAACAAAAGTTAAAATTCTTAACGGCTTTGTTCGTTTCTACTAGAACTTCTACTATTTCTAGAATTTTCTTGTCTTTGGTTGTTTTTACTATTATTTTGTTTGTTATTATTTCTAGAATTATTATTAGAATTTCTACTATTACGAGAATTACTATTTCTTTCCATAATTTCTATACCTCCCATTAGTATTATGTACTTATTTAAAAAGATAATTCATAAATTGTATTGGTGAAGTTATGGAAATATTTGGACCATTGTTAATTTCTACCATTTTCAAAATTTGACAATAATTATCCAATATGTTAGTATTAGAATCAATAAAAAAATCACTTTATATTCAGCCTTTTAAAGGAGAATTTGTTATGAAAAAAATTGAAGCACAACAATTGGCTATTGATAGGTCAAAACTAATTATAGAGTATATATTACAAATACTTTCTGATTCAGAGAAGGTTAATGCTACCATGGATTTTTTTGATGACAAGATTGAAAATCAAAATAGGATAATTTTAAATATAAATGTTCCGCAAAGGAATTTTAAACGAAGTCTAAATTTAGAAATTACCAGTGACCATGAAAATATATTATTTGCCCAATTATTGGATGACCTATTAAAGACCTTTTTACCCCATGAAACTATGGGAATTACAAAATACTATTCTATGAAAACAATGCATTCAAACTTTACAGGAATAGATGCCATAAATACATTAGGAAGCAGGATTGCAATAAATTTTAATTCTAGTGGAACAGAATTTATGAAGTTAATAGAAAATTATCAAGCAAAATATAATGCATTCATAGAAAATAGGAATACTACTATTTTTGAATCAAATGGAAGCTTAAAAATATAACAAATATTTAGGAATATGAAATATAGCTATCAAAAATTTTATTGAATAAAACATAGTATATCAATAAAATTTTTTTATTCTAAGCTTTAACCCTTAACATATTAAAAGATTTTTCTTCATATTGTGTTATAAGGGTGATCATATGGAAATATTTGGACCATTATTAATTTCTACCATTGCAGGATTATCGACGGTTTTAGGGGCATTCGTAATCTTTTTAAAAATTAAAGAACAACATATTACAAAATTTATTACGTTCTGTTTAAGTTTTTCTATTGCCATTATGATTGGTATTAGTATCTCCGAATTAATTCCCGAATCTTTTTTTCAACTCATTCATGGTGGAGTAGGGAAAGGGATTTTTATTAGCCTTGTTTCTTTAATTCTTGGTATTTTTCTTATTAAAATTGTCATTGTTTTGATTGATAAACAAAAAAAGAAGACAACCAGTTTATATAAATTAGGAATCTTAAGCATGATAGCTTTAATGCTTCATAACTTTCCTGAAGGGATTGCAACATTTTTAAGTGCTTATCAAGATATGGATTTAGGTCTTAAATTAGGGATTGCCATAATGCTACATAATATTCCCGAGGGAATCAGTATTGCCGTACCAATCTATTATGCAACCCATAATAAAAAAGAAGCCATTCTAAAATCTTTTATATCGGGGCTTGCAGAACCCCTAGGTGCTATATTAGCTTTTCTTCTATTTAAAAATTTTATCACCGATACTTTTATAAGCATTATTCTTTTATTAGTGGCGGGGATTATGATTACCATTTCCATTGAAGAAATTTACCCAGAGATTAAAAAATACCGTGAAGCTAAGCTCTTTTATTTCGGTTTAGGTCTTGGTATTCTACTATTACTTATCAATCATTTTTGTTTTTAGGAGGGATTTTTTGAAAAGAGTTGGAGTCATTTTAAGGGACAATCAAAGTATTAGCAATGTATCTATTTTATCGATACGAACTGATTTACTTAAATTTTTAAGAAATTATGATATTCAAGTGATTTGTATTCCTATTTTATTTTCAAATGATGTTCAAGACGAATTTAAAAGGGTTTTAGGACTCATTAATGCGTGTGATGGTATCATTTTTCCAGGTGGCGATGAATACCACGAAATTGACCTAAAAATAGCTAAATATTTATATGAACAAGATATTCCAACATTAGGACTCTGTTTAGGTATGCAAATACTTTCTGTTGCCTTTAACGGAAAAATAGAACCCATTGGAAATGATTCTCACGATAAAAAGACCGGTTATGTTCATGAAATTGCTATAAAAGAGAAGAGTAGGCTAGCAGAGATACTAAAAGAAAAAAAGATTCTCGTCAATAGTCGTCATAAAGAAAAAATCACCAAAACAGAGTTGGATGTTGTTGCTGCTTCAAATGACAAAATTATCGAAGCTGTAGAAGATTCAACTAAAAAGTTTTTTCTTGGCGTCGAATGGCATCCAGAAAGCTTGGAAGGGGATATATATTCAAAACGGTTGTTTGATGCGTTTCTTGATTCTCTTGTCTAGAATGAATTTCTTTTCGAATTCGATTTAGAACATAGTCCGTTTCATTTGGATAAGTCGTATAAAAAGTAATTAAAGGAATGTCAGCATTTAAGCAAATTTCTCGAACACTTCGATCACGCTTTTTTCTTGAAGAATAGGCATGTGTTCTATCATTTACTTCAATTAAGAGTAAAACTTCCATTGTTTCCTTATCAAAAATGCCAAAATCAATATTTCTAAATAATTCATTATGGAAACGCACATTTGAGCGCTTTTCAATGATAGAAGCGAGATTTACTTGGGGAATCACAATATATTCATTATTTAATAAAGATAACTTCTTATAAAACTTTTTTTCTCCTAGAACCGCTAACAAGATATTGCCATTATTATACACGATATTCCTTTTTATTTCAAAATCTTAAAGTTAACATAATATATATTATATGAAATTAAATATTCTTTATTTAAAATAGTAAATATTACGATAATTGATATTGAGAATGCATTATTTATAAATGATCTTCTATGAATAACAAATCCAACGATAAATATAGTTTTTAGCTGAAATAAATTTTCTAGATTCATTATTAAATTTATTTTAAAATTTACTTTTTCATATCTTTTTCTAGTACATTTAATTGCTTTTATTTGCACTCGAAATGAATCATTCTCCATCTAAAAATATTTCGATGCGTCTCAAGAGATGTTTTACCCTCTTCTCTTTCGTGAAGTGGAAAAGAGGGGAGTTTTTCATTTTTTTACGCTTTATTTAGTTGAAATGTTTATTTCATATTCTCGTAAAATTTATGTATTATCGATACCTTATTAAAATAGCATTAAATATGGAAGGATTGCTAGTATTTAATTTTAATCTTTAGAAAGCAAATTATGATAAGCAAATCCCCCTATTTTCTAGAAAATAAAAGAGAAGAGTACATCTCCCCTCCTCTATTACCTTAAACTTTTCTTGACTCAATTTCAGCAATCTTTTCAATCACTTCTTGAGCATTTGATTCATTTATTTCTGTATAACCAAGTTCTTTTAAAGCTTGAATTTTAATCGTATTTAATTGTTGCGTACGGCTAAGTTTTTCTTCATTTTTTTGTTCGATTTCTTGAACAAAACGTTTATGACTTTCAGCTAATTTACTACGACTCGCTCCTCCATTATTATATAAAGTTAAAGCAGAGTATAAGATTCCTTCAAATATAAATTGCTTATCTTCATTAAATTTATAATCTTCAGGATTTGTAAATCCAGTTGTTTTAGACATATAACCAAAAATATATTTAATTTCTGGAACATTATCGATAGATTGTAATATATGATACAAATATTCAATCGCATAGTAATTTTCTTCTTTATTACTTTCGTCTAATAGTTTTTCTTTTATTAAATAAGTAATATCCGTAAGTAACGTTTGTTCTTCTTTATTTAAACCTTTCATGTCTAAATAATTATCCATATCACTTGTGGACTTAACCCCTTGATTTAAACGAGATTCAACACTCATTAAATAATCGGTTGTCACTTTAATTGCTTTAATGGTGCCATCTTCTCCGTCTTCAATATCTAATAATTTAAAAAGCAAAATTTTCTTTTCTTTAGGCCATTTATTAATATCGTCTAGTTCTAAATAATTATAGACCATTTGGCGAGATACCCCTAAATACTTTGCAAGTCTTACTTTAGAAATTCCTAATTCTTGTAATAATTCGTTTAATCGATTCATTTACTAACCTCCTAGATTTTACATCTAAATTATATCACTTAACACTTTTTTGTCAAGTGTAAATATCTGTAAAGTTATAAATAAAAGAGTTTTTCGCCATTTTTATAGACTTCTTTGATAATACCGCTTCCTAAGCATTCTTCCCCTCGATAAAAGACGCAAGCTTGTCCAGGTGTCACGGCTTTTACTTTTTCAGGATATCGAACCATCATTTCGCCATTGTCTAAATATTCTAAAGAAATCGGATAATCTTCACCTCGATAACGGAATTTCGCTGTACAATTGGTTGGTCTTGCATCACTAATGAAATTAATGTCTTCCAGTAAGCAAGCATCACTATATAAGTATTCACTATCTCCAAACGCAACATACAAAATATTGTTTTTAACGTCTTTTCCACAAACATAATGGCGTTCTAAATCTCCACTAATTCCGACATTTCTTCTTTGACCAATGGTATAATTCATAAGTCCTGTATGCGTTCCAATTACTTCTTTTGTTGCAACATTTACAATTGGTCCAGGATTGGGTTTTAAATAGTTTTTAATGAATTCTTGATAGTTTCTTTCTCCAATAAAGCAAATTCCCGTTGAATCTTTTTTCTTTGCTACATTTAAATGAATATCTTCTGCTATTTGGCGTACTTCTGGTTTGGTTAACTTTCCTACCGGAAATAATACATGATTGAGTTGCTCTTTACTAATTTTGGCAAGAAAATAGGATTGATCCTTATTTCGATCGATAGCTCGATAAAGTTTATTGTCGATATTGCGAGCATAGTGACCTGTTGCCATATAATCAGCCCCTAATTTTATGGCTTCTTTTTTAAATAAATCAAATTTAATATACTTATTACATAAAAGATCCGGATTAGGAGTTCTTCCCTTTTTTAATTCTTCTAAAAAATAAGTAAACACGGAATCCCAATATTCTTTTATAAAATCGACTCTGTGAAGAGGAATATCTAAAATTTTACAGGTTTCCAAAGCATCATTATAATCACTTTCTTGAGGGCAGATATTCTTGTTTAAGTTAGGATTACCTTCAATATCATTATTGATTAAAGAATCCCAGTTACGCATGAAAAGTCCTTCAACTTCGTATCCTTGTTGTTTTAATAAATAAGCTGCAACAGCTGAATCTACTCCACCAGAAATACCAACGATTACTTTTGTCATAAAATATTCACCTTACTTTCATTTATTTTGTTCTAGCAGTTCCTTTAACATTATTTTCTGAATTTTATCTATATCAGGAAAAAATAAATTTATTCCTTTCTTTTTTAAACTCATTAGTTCTTTAAAATTTCTTAAAATTTCTTCTTTTAATGAGTCAATTACTTTTAATGGTTTTCCATCTACAACGTGAGGATGGTCAATATATTTTTCTAAAGTTGGGAAAGCATTTTGAATCAAAATAACAGATGCCCTACCTGCAATCTCTCTAATCATAATCGATTTACAACTACCATACTTTTTTTCTTTTTGTTTAATAATTGGCTTGTACTTATCTATTTTGCTACTCAATGGAATAAACCATAATATATCTCTATCTTTGATTGTAAAATATGTTGGCCTGGCATGACCATTTTCATGATTTATCATTAAACCATTATCGTTAATTTTATTAAAAAAAGTATCTTTAATATGATAGATATAACCTGTTTCAACTTTCATACAACAATCCCCTTCTCTTAAAATTATAACATATACAAAAAGAAAACTCTATTTTTAAATAGGGTTTTCAAGCATTTTCAGTCGGAATAACTTATATTCCGCACCATCCGAGAGCGGTTAACATTTCACGTCTGGAATAATTTATATTCCGCACCATCCAAGAGCGGTTAACATTTTCTAAAAATGTAACTTTACTATAATATAATTTATCATGAATGTCAAGGTCATTTGAATAAATTATAGGGCATCCGCATAAAAAATGTCAATAAAAATTTAACAAATAGTTAAAATAACCTTAAATATACGATACAATATG